>NZ_RZTI01000269.1:0-1823 GCF_003997275.1 Mesorhizobium sp. M6A.T.Ce.TU.002.03.1.1 | reverse complement strand
GCGATGCAGCGCTCGGCAGCCGCCTGCTCGCTACCGACGATCCCGTCGAGGCCCGCACCATTGCGGAGACGCTGGACCGGCTCAATCAGGAACGGCAGCAGATGGAGCTGGAAATGCTGGCCGCGGCACGCGTGGAGGCCGATGCCGAGCTTGCCGGCGGCAATGGGCCGGCCATCGTCGTCACCGCCAGCTCCAATTGGCATCCGGGCATCGTCGGCCTGCTGGCCTCGCGGCTCAAGGACCATGCGCGCCGGCCCGCCTTCGCCATCGCCTTCAACGCCAACGGCGTCGGCACGGGTTCAGGCCGTTCGGTGTCGGGTTTCGACCTTGGCCGGTTGGTGCGCGAGGCGGCCATTGCCGGGCTGATCGTCAAAGGCGGCGGCCATGGCATGGCAGCCGGCATCACGGTGGAGCGGGCGAAACTTGGCGCGCTCCGGGCCTTCTTCGAGGAACGAGCGGCGGCCGACGTGTTCCGGCTGCAAGGTGAGGAAAGCCTGGCGATCGACGGTGCGCTGGCCGCCGAGGGTGCAACGCTCGGCCTGCTCGATGCATTGGAGAAAGCCGGCCCGTTCGGCGCCGGGTATGTCGCGCCGATCTTCGCGCTGCCGCGCCATCGCCTTGCCGATGCAAGGCCGGTCGGCACCAATCACATCCGCGCCGAGTTGCAGTCGGAAAGCGGCGGCCGCATCCAGGCGATCGCCTTTCGCGCCGTCGATACGGCGCTCGGCGAATTCTTGTTCAAGAACAGGGGCAAGCCGGTGCATGTCGCCGGTTCGCTGTCGGGCAATCACTGGAACGGCAACCGCACGGTGCAGTTCCGCATCGTCGATGCCGCACGCGCCTGAGATTCGCCTTCAGTTTGGGATCGCGGTTTAGGCCAGAACCGTCTGCAGCCGGGTCAACTCGCTGATCTGTGCCATCGTAACCTGATAGCCGATGCGGATCGCTTCGTCGGCGCGGTGGAATTCGGTCAGGCCGATATGGCTGAGCTTAGGCTGCAGCGACATATCAGGCGGGTCGCCGGCAAGTCGCGCACGCGAAATACGGTCCTGGATGATGTTGAAGGCCTCGACCATGACGCCGGTGATGCCGAGCCGTGTTTGGTACTGGTGCGCTGCGTCGAACAGGCCGGGCCTTGGCGCATCCTTTTCGACGACCAGTTCGCCGGCGCTGTGCTTGATGACGGCGGCGCGGCCGAACAGATCGTAGTGAAGGTTCACCGCGACCACGAGCGGCTGCTCGTAGGCGCGGCATACCGAGACCGGAACCGGATTGACCAGCGCGCCGTCGACCAGCACGCGGCCGTTGCAAGTGACCGGTTCGAACACACCGGGCAGTGCATAGGAGGCGCGCATGGCGGTGATCAGCGAGCCGCCCGACAGCCAGATTTCATGGCCGGTGCGGATCTCCGAGGTGACGCAGACGAAAGGCTTGGGCAGATCCTCGAACCGGATGCCGGCCATATGCTCGCGCAGCCGTGCGTCGAGCTTCATGCCGCCGAACAGGCCGCTGCCGCGCAGATTGAGATCGAGAAGACCAAAAATGCGCCGCTTGGTCAGGCTTCTGGCGAATTCTTCCAGCTCATCCAGCTTGCCGGCAAGATAGCAGCCGCCGACCAGCGCGCCGATCGAGGTGCCGGCGATCATCGACACTTCGATGCCGGCTTCGTCAAGCGCGCGCAGCACGCCGATATGAGCCCAGCCGCGCGCGCAGCCGCCGCCCAATGCCAGCGAAATGCCTGTTTTCTTGGCGGGGTTCGTTTCGGATGCGCCGGCGGACGATGACAGGCCATTGGCCTCTCGAACGTCCAGTCGGTTGCGCGA
>NZ_RZTI01000268.1:0-1918 GCF_003997275.1 Mesorhizobium sp. M6A.T.Ce.TU.002.03.1.1 | reverse complement strand
GCCACCGGCAATCCCTATCTGTCACTGGCGGCCATCGTGCGCGCGGGACTGGAAGGGCTGAAGGCAAAGCTGCCGACGCCGCCGCTGGTGACCGGCGACCCGACGCTGATGAGCGAGGCGGAGCGCAAGAATCTTGGCCTCGTACGCCTGCCGGAAACCCTGCCGGCGGCGCTCGACGCGCTCGCCACCGACAGCACCGTAACCGGATGGTTCGCACCGGTCTTCGTCGAGACCTTCGTCGGCCTCAAGCGGCATGAGACCGAGCGCCTTGCCGGTCTCGATCCGGTGGCTGTCTGCGACCTCTACCGGACGCTTTATTGATGGCTGCGCAGCTTGCAACTGGGTGGCCGGCTGCCGTCGACGTGCTCAACGAAAATGGCCGCTCCGACATCGTGCTGTTGTGCGAGCATGCGTCCAACCACATTCCGGCGGAGTATGGACAGCTCGGGCTCGATATCGGCCATTTGCAGCGCCACATCGCCTGGGACATCGGCGCCGCCGAAGTGACGCGCCGTCTGTCGGTGCTGCTCGATGCGCCGGCCTTCCTCAGCGGCTATTCGCGGCTGCTGATCGACCTCAACCGGCCGCTGGGCACGAGCGGCAGCATTCCGGTGCTCTCCGAAGACACCGATATTCCCGGCAATATCGGGCTCGATCCGTCCGAGCGGGCACGGCGCACCGAAATCATGTTCGCGCCTTTCCATGACCAGGTGGCCGCCCATCTCGACCGCCGGGCGAAGGACGGCAGGCCGACGCGGATCGCGACGATCCACAGCTTCACGCCGGTCTTCCTCGGGGTTCCCAGGCCCTGGCATGCCGGCGTGCTTTACGATCGCGCCGGAGATTTCGGTGAAACGATCCTTGCCGGCCTAAGTGTCGACGGCGCGCTCAACGTCGCGGCGAATGTGCCTTACGTGATCAGCCGCGATGCCGACTACGCCGTGCCCATCCATGGCGACGATCGCGGCATTCCCGCCGTCCTCATCGAGATCCGGCAGGATCTGTTGTCGAGCCGCTCCGGCATCGAGGCGTGGGCGAACCGTCTGGCCGCCGCCTTGCCCGCGCAGCAGAAGGAGAAGGCGTCATGAGCAATCTGCGCGAGCGCGACGCGGCAACCATCGCCCAAATCGGCAAGCTGCGTTTCTCGCCGCTGAGCGTCGTCGGCGGCCAGGGCAATCGGCTGATCGAGGAAGGCGGCCGCTCGCTGCTCGACCTGTCCGGCTCGGCCGGTCCGGCAATCCTCGGTTACGGCCATCCGGCCATCGTCGCCGCGGTCGAAGCGTCGATCCGCGACATGGCGGGCGCCAGTCTCCTGCTCTACCCGAACGAACCAGCAGTTTCGCTGGCCGAGCGGCTGCTGGCGATCACGCCCGGCAACGGCGAACGGCGCGTCTGGTTCGGCCATTCCGGGTCGGACGCCAATGACTGCGCCGTGCGCGTTCTGCAGGCCGCGACAGGCCGCTCGCGCTTCATCTCCTTCATCGGCTCCTATCACGGCAATCTCTCCGGCTCGATGGGCATCAGCGGCCACACCGCCATGACCCACACGCTGCCCAGGCCGGGCGTGCTGCTGCTCCCCTGCCCCGATCCGTTCCGGCCGCAGTTCAGCGCCGAGGACGTGCTTGCATTGCTCGACTACCAGTTCGAGACCACCTGCCCGCCGCATCAGGTCGCGGCGGTATTCATCGAGCCGCTGATGTCGGATGGCGGGCTGATCGTGCCGCCGGCCGGCTTTCTCAAGACTTTGCAGGAACGTTGCCGCAGGCATGGCATCAAGGTCGTCGTCGACGAGGTCAAGGTTGGGCTGGCCCGCAGCGGCATGATGCACTGTTTCCAGCACGAAGGATTGACGCCCGATCTGGTCGTGTTCGGCAAGGGTATCGGCGGCGGCCTGCCGCTTTCGGCGGTTTTCGGGCCG
>NZ_RZTI01000267.1:0-1998 GCF_003997275.1 Mesorhizobium sp. M6A.T.Ce.TU.002.03.1.1 | reverse complement strand
CCGCAAAGGGCGCTCTAACACTTTAATCTCCGCATCGCGCTTTTTTGAAAATCGAATTGGATTTTCGGGCCGACGCGATCGATCAACCCCTTCGCCAGCAAATCAGTTGGCGACCATAAGGTTCCAACATGAACCGGGCATGAAGATGGCGGATTTCTGGCGGTCTGGAGTTAGAACACTAGCTGGCGGCGAGCCCCAATTCCTTGCGCGCCTGTTTGGTCAGCTTGAGGACGACAAGGCGATGGCTTTCGCACAGATAGTCCTTCAGCGCGTCATCGTCCATGCTTTGGCTTGTCTGGCGCTGGATCCATTTCATGCCGCGTGACGCGAGATAGGGCGCGGGCCGAAGGCCCGGCTGTTCCTTCAAGATGTCATAGGCGATGTCGGAGCATTTGAAGGTGACGAACGGCTCCTTCCCCTCGCTCCAACCGCCGATCGCAAAGACCTTGGCTCCGACCTTCCAGACATGGGCGCCGCCCCACTGGACGACATGGCTCGTTGCAGGCAACGAGGCGCAGAAGCTGTTGTAGTCATCCAGCGTCATCTGCGCCCCCGCCATTTATGCAAGCCGACTCGAAGTCAGGCCGCCGCCTCGGTCGCCACGACCGTCGGCTTCGACCGGAAATTCAACCGGTCGGAACCGGCGGTGACCTTGACGGTCGAGCCGTCGAGGATGTCGCCGAGCAGGATCTTTTCCGCCAGCGGGTCCTGCAACTCCTTCTGCATCACCCGCTTCAGCGGCCGCGCGCCATAGGCCGGATCGTAGCCCTTGGCCGCCAGCCAATCGACCGCCTCCTGGTCCAGCGAAAGCGTGATCTTGCGATCGACAAGCAGGTTTTCCAGCCGCTTGAGCTGGATCTCGACGATGCGGCCCATATCCTGCCGGCGCAGCCGGTGGAACAGGATCACCTCGTCGACGCGGTTGAGGAACTCCGGCCGGAACGACGCCCTGACGACGCTCATCACCTCGTCGCGCACGACATCGACGTCCTGGTTCTCGCCGAGATTGACCAGATATTCGGCGCCGAGGTTCGACGTCATGATGATCAGCGTGTTGCGGAAATCGACCGTGCGGCCCTGCCCGTCGGTCAGCCGGCCGTCATCGAGCACCTGCAGCAGCACGTTGAACACGTCGGGATGCGCCTTCTCGATCTCGTCGAACAGCACGACCTGGTAGGGCCGGCGCCGCACCGCTTCGGTCAGCGCGCCGCCTTCCTCGTAGCCGACATAGCCGGGAGGCGCGCCGATCAGCCGGGCGACCGAGTGCTTCTCCATGAATTCCGACATGTCGATACGCACCATCGCGCTCTCGTCGTCGAACAGGAAGCTGGCGAGCGCCTTGGTCAGCTCGGTCTTGCCGACGCCCGTCGGTCCGAGAAACATGAACGAGCCGATCGGCCGGTTCGGGTCCTGCAGGCCGGCGCGGGCACGGCGCACGGCTTTCGACACGGCCTGCACCGCTTCGCCCTGGCCGACGACTCGCTTGCCGATCTCATCTTCCATGCGCAACAGCTTGTCGCGCTCGCCCTGCAGCATCTTGTCGACCGGAATGCCGGTCCAGCGCGACACGATATGGGCGACATGATCGGGAGTGACCACTTCCTCGACCATGCCGACCTTGCCGTCTTGCGCCTCGGCCTGCGTCAGCTTCTTCTCGAGTTCCGGGATCTTGCCATAGGCCAGCTCGCCGGCGCGCTGGAATTCACCCTTGCGCTGGGCAATGGCGAGCTCGTTGCGTGCCTCGTCGAGCTGTTTCTTCAGGTCGGCGGCGAGCCCGAGCTTCTGCTTCTCGGCCTGCCACTTGGAGGTCAGTTCGGTCGATTCCTCCTCCAGTGCGGAAAGATCCTTTTCGAGGCGGGCAAGCCGATCCTTCGACGCGTCGTCCTTCTCGACTTTCAACGCCTCACGCTCGATCTTGAGCTGCATGATACGGCGGTCGATCTCGTCCCGCGCCTCGGGCTTCGAATCGACCTGCATCCGGAGCCGCGACGCGGCCTC
>NZ_RZTI01000266.1:0-2003 GCF_003997275.1 Mesorhizobium sp. M6A.T.Ce.TU.002.03.1.1 | reverse complement strand
GTTCTGGAGGATCAAAAATGAAAATCACCGACGTCAAAACCTGGGTCGTCGGCAATCCGCCGCCCGGCATCGGCGGCAAGTATTTCATCTTCGTCAAGCTCACCACCGACGGCGGCGTCGTTGGCTATGGCGAGGCCTACAACGCCACTTTCTCCGCGCATGTCACCGCCAGGATGGTCGAGGATATGGCCGAGCGCTATCTCGTCGGCCGCGATCCGCACGACATCGAGAACTTTTTCCGCCGTGCCTATTCCTCCGGCTTCACCCAGCGTCCGGACGTTTCCGCCATGGGCTGTTTCTCGGCGCTCGAAATGGCCTGCTGGGACATTATCGGCAAGGAAGCCGGCAAGCCGGTCTACAAGCTGCTCGGCGGGCAGGTGCACGAGACGCTGCGTTCCTACACCTATCTCTACCCGCACACCGGCAGCGTCCATTCGGAGGATGCGCGCGGCAAGAACGTCTACAACGATCCCGACCTGGCGGCCGAATGCGCGCTCGAATATGTCGAGCAGGGCTTCAATGCCGTCAAGCTCGACCCGGCTGGCCCCTACACCGCCTTTGACGGTCATCAGCCGCGCCTCGTCGACATCGATCTCTCCGCCCGCATGGTCAAAGCGATCCGTAAGGCGGTCGGCACAAGGGCCGACATCCTGTTTGGCACGCACGGCCAGTTCACCGCATCGGGCGCGCTGCGCATGGCCCGCGCCATCGAACCCTACGACCCCCTGTGGTTCGAGGAGCCGGTGCCGCCCGATATGCCAGAAGTGATGGCGCAGGTGGCGCGCGGCACGTCGATCCCGATCGCCACCGGCGAGCGGCTGACGACCAAGTTCGAATTTGCCCGTGTCATCGAGAACCGCGCCGCGAGCATTTTGCAGCCGGATCTCGGCCGCTCCGGCGGCATTCTCGAAACCAAGAAGATCGCCGCCATGGCCGAGGCCTATCACATCCAAATCGCGCCGCACTGCTATTGCGGGCCGATCGTCGGTGCAGCCAACATCCAGCTTGCCGTGACCTTGCCCAACTTCCTCATCTTGGAATCGCTGAAGCAGTGGGACGGTTTTCACGAAAAGCTGCTGAAGAAGAGGATCGAATGGCAGGACGGCAACGTCATTCCGTCGAAGGAGCCAGGCCTTGGCGTCGAGCTCGACGAGGCCGTCTGCGAGGCGCATCCCTGGACCGGCACGGACCTGCATTTGCAGATGATGCAGACGCCGTTGATGCCGTGATCGCGCGAGAGCTATGCCTTCATCGCACGCCGGGTTTCCGGCTAAGATCGAGTTCTGCCATCAGGTAATTGCCACGCAATTCCAGCATGTTGGCCGGATCGCCGGAATCACGCCCTAAAGGACTTGAATCAGTCTCTCAGCACGTTGATTCAATATCTGAGCGTCAGCGTGCCGGGCAGGATCTCGAAGGTCGCTGGTATGCGCCCCGGCGATTCACCGTCTATGTCGACGAGCGCGGCGTTCTTTTGCACATCGCCGAGCGGTTCGACAACCACTTTCTTGCCGCGCAAAATGGTGATTGCCGGATGGTCGCGATGCCGCCCGCCATAGAGCAGCCGGATGTCCCAGATCAGTTTCAGCTTCCCCGCCGCGCGCAGGATGACGATGTCGAATAGTCCATCGTCCATTTCGGCATCCGGCGCGATCATCATGCCGCCGCCGAAGAATCTTCCGTTGGCCACCGCCACCAGCGCCACCCGCGCCTCGACCGGGACGCCGTCGTCGACGGTGATCACAACGTCCTGAAACCGGTAGCGCATGAATTCCCACACGGTGCGCCAGTAGAACAGCGCCTTGGCCGACACCCTGCCCTTGCGCTTGTCGGCGTTGACCGCGCGGTCGGTGGCGCCCGAAAGACCGAGGCTGGCGATGTTGATGAAATGGCGGCTGGCCAGCGCGCCATGATCGTCGACATAGGAGATGCGGCCGGCATCGACCTTGCGAGCTTTGGCCTGGGCGATACGCTTCAGCGTCAGGTCGACCTCAGCAGGCAGG
>NZ_RZTI01000265.1:0-2097 GCF_003997275.1 Mesorhizobium sp. M6A.T.Ce.TU.002.03.1.1 | reverse complement strand
ATGGTTGCCGAGCACGGCGACGACCGGGATTGCGCAGGCGCGCAAATCCTCCGCAAGGATTTCGGCCTCTCGGGGCTTGCCGAGATTGGTGAGGTCGCCGGTGAGAACGAGGACGTCCGCTTCGCGCGAGACCTCGCCGAAGAGATCACGGCAGGAGGCCTGGCCGTCTTCACGCACATGCAGATCGCCGACAGCCGCAATCCTGACGGTGCCGCCGTTCCCAACTCTTGCCGTGGCGGTTGTGCCCTTCTCAGCCATCACGAAATTCTCCTGTTCCACCGACGCCGGCAAAGCCCCATTCCTTCACGTCGATCTCGTAGTCGGTCGGCGAAAGCAGGCGTCCGCGGCAGATTTTCATTCGGGGAGTAGGCAACTCCCTCTGCTTGGCGAGCCGGTCAAGCAATTCGTCGAGCAGCCAGGCCGGGATATGATCGCGCTCGCTCGGATAGATCCATCGGAAATTCAGAAGCTGCATCAGCAGCACCTCCCAGTGAACCTCCAGATAGGAAAGCAGCCGGTGCCAATCGATCTGATCCTGCGCCTTGAGGATTGTATGAGCGACGTCGGCGCCGTCGTGGCGGCCTCTGTCCTGGATGAAGCACTTGGACCAGATAAGCTCGGTCGGACCTACGATCCGCACCTGACTGCCCAGCAGCTCGATTTGCCGTGCATGCTCCAGCCATTGGTCGCCGACCGGCATGGTGCCATTGGCTGAAGCGAATATGACGTCAAAAAAATGCGTGCTTTTGAAGACCTTTCCAAGCCATCGGTCGTCCACGATCTCGACCGCATAGCCGGCCTGCTTGAAATGCGCGAGAATGCGCGCGTAATCGCCGGCCTTGCAGAAAATGTCGAGGTCCTTCGTCTGGCGCGTGACGCCTGTGTAGGCGCTCACCGCATAGGTGCCGGCGACAAGAAAGGGGATGTCCGTCGCGGCGAGCTCGCGGATCGCCTCTGTGTAGAAGACCTCGGCCTCGGCGTGCTGAAGCGTCGGCGCGGCTTTTGGATCGATCGTCGGAACGGATGCCGGGATGGCGCCTCCCGTTGGAGAATCGTTAGTCATGAAATCGTGGCTCCGAAGCCCAGCAACCTGCAGCTGTCCGTCCTTAACAAAGCCGCCGCCGCATGGTTCCGTTGCCGACATCAGCGGATCGGACTGGCGGCCGGCCGAAGCCCTTGGAAATGCGAAGGCGGAGCCTTTTCCGCCGCCGGGGAGTTGAAGATATGAGAAAACCACTGGCACGGAGGTGATCATGATGGAGGATGGGCGCAAAGCGGTACGCGTCAGGCTCAGTGGAAGGGTGCAGGGCGTCTCGTTTCGCGTGTGGACACGGACCGAGGCCGAGAGGCTTGGTCTGTCCGGATGGGTTCGCAACGAAGATGACGGATCCGTAACGGCACTGATCGTCGGGGCCGAAGGCGCGGTTTCGACGATGATGAACCGGTTGTGGAAAGGGCCGACCGGAGCGTCGGTTTCCGGCGTGACATCCCAAGACGTCGATCCCGGTCAGGAGCCGAACGGATTCAGGATCATCGGCTAGAAAGTGGGTACCAGCTTTCGGAAAACACCCAATGCTCAACCAAAAAGCCAGGCCTCCGCGATTCTTGCCTTGCGCCGCTGGGAACAATCGACAGCCAGCGCCGTTGGGACCAATCAGCCATGATTGCGGGCGGCCATGACAAACGATGACGGGATTCGGCCAATGGAAGTCACCGAAACAGATGCCTTTCCGCTCAGTTCGGCGAGAAAGCATCTCGGGTCGGCTTTCGGGCTGCCGACAATGGTTCGATGTATGCCCTTGCGTTAGCCACTGACTACGACGGCACACTCGCGGAAAACGGGATCGTTTCCGATGCGACCCGTGCTGCGCTCGAGCGGCTGAAGGAAACCGGCCGCAAGTTGATAATGGTGACCGGTCGCGAGCTTGCCGACCTCGAAAGCGTTTTCCCGGAGCTTGGCATTTTCGACAAGGTCGTCGCCGAAAACGGCGCGCTCGTCTACACGCCGGCTTCGAAGAAGGAGCGCATCCTTGCGCCTGCCCCTCCGGCGGAATTCGTCGACAGGCTGATGATGCGCAAGATCGCGCCCCTGTCGAT
>NZ_RZTI01000264.1:0-2161 GCF_003997275.1 Mesorhizobium sp. M6A.T.Ce.TU.002.03.1.1 | reverse complement strand
GAGACGGACAGGCGGACGTTGGAGGCGATCGCCCGCCATTTCGCGCAACCGTCGCTGGGTGACGTCATCGGTAGTCTGGAACGAGCTGCGCTCACCGATGCGTTCGCGGCCAAGACGCTGGCGACGATCCACTCCCGCTCGCCGACCAGCCTGCATGTCGCCTGGCGCGAGATCAGTGCCGGGCTGACGCTGTCGATGGACGAGTGCATGCGTATGGAGTTCCGCATCCTCAACCGCATGCTTGCCGGCCACGATTTCTACGAAGGCATTCGCGCCGCCATCATCGACAAGGGCTCGACACCGCTCTGGCGGCCGGCAGGCATCGACAAGATCAGCGCTGCCGATGTCGACGCCTATTTCGCGCCGCTCGGCGAACGGGAACTCGAACTGTGAGCGAGGTCACGTCGAGACGCGTCGTGCTCCAGCCCTCGACGGTCGAGATCATCTTCGCCTGGTTCCAGCGCGTCGTATCCGGCTACTGCCTGTTGTTCGGGATTTTGTACTGGATCCGGCTGATCGGCTTCTATCCCGGCCCGTTGTGGCGCTTCGACCTGATGCCGGTGCATTGGCAGGTGGCGGCGGTGATGCTCGCCGTCTTCTTTCCCTTCGCCGCTGCCGGCTTGTGGATGCTGGCCTCCTGGGGGCCGGTGATCTGGGTCATCTGCGCGGTGACCGAGACCGTCATGTATGCCGGCTTTCCCGAACTGTTCGGCCACCGCCTGCTGATCGTCGCTTCGCATGCGGCGGTGGCGCTGCTCTACATCGTCTTTCGCGTGGTGATCTGGCTGCAGAAGCGGCAGACGCCGCGATAGAGCATCGGACCCAAAAGTCGGAACCGGTTTTGGGACAATCCGATGCACAACAAGAATAGCGCCGCGCGTCCCAGTGGGCGCGCAAATTTCCGCCCGGAATCATTGGCTAAACCTTTAGGTTAATCATCCTTGTTCGGGTGACCCTTCGTTAAGCCTCTTTCGAAACCTCTTACCGGTAAGCTCTTGTTAGCCCTAGCGTTTAAGTCGAATTTTATGAGTATTCGATAGTGTCGCGATCAAGGTGAAAAACAAAAAATCACCAGGCGACAAACGAGAGGCAAAGACAATGATCAATTCCCGTCCGGCGGCGAAGACCGCCAACGTATCCGATGACCGCCGCGAAGCAATCCGTTCGCTGTACATGGAATCGCTGCAGCTGGTGGAGCGGCTGCACCGCCGCCTGCTTGACGTGATCAAGGACGAATTCGACCGCAACGGCCGTTCCGACATCAACGCCATCCAGGCGCTGCTGCTCTTCAATATCGGCAATTCGGAGCTGACCGCCGGCGAACTGCGCTCGCGCGGCTACTATCTCGGCTCGAACGTCTCCTACAATCTGAAGAAGCTGGTCGATCTCGGCTTCATCAACCACCAGCGCTCGCGCATCGATCGCCGTTCGGTGCGGGTCTCGCTGACGCCGAAGGGCAGTGAGGTGGCGGAAGTCGTCGGCGGCCTCTACGAGCGCCATGTCGGCTCGGTCGAGCAGGTCGGCGGCATCAACACGGAAGAATTCAAGCAGATGAACCGCGCCCTGCAGCGGCTGGATCGCTTCTGGAACGACACCATCGCCTACCGGATGTAAGGCATACGTCACTTCTAGCGGAAAGCCGCGCCGAAGAAGCGCGGTCGGAAGCGAGCTAAAGACCGGTGCCGAAAAGCACCGGTCTTTCCGTTTCGTGAGGGCCAGCCGATCCAAATCACGGTCAGGGCCACGTTGCCGCCATATTCCCGGTGAAAGCGAGAATGCGGGTGATGTTAGCAGCGAAAGCCAAGCGTCTCCCTGAACGCGCGTCGCCCCCGGCGCGTTCTCACAACCGAAGGGGCCATGGTTGGCTGATTGTTAAGAACGCCAACTCTAGAGTGCGGGCGGGATCGCCCTGTGAAGAGAATTGTTACAAGACTGTCTGGAGCGTACATGAGAACCAGTCGCCGTTTCTTCCTTTCCGGAGCCTCCGCGTTGGCAGCGACGATGCTTGCCGGTGGCGCCAGCGCGCAGGACGTGATCGGGGATATCCTGAAATCCTCGGGCCGCGGCAACTGGGACGACCAGTTCGACGCCCGCGCCAGCCAGGGCGGCAAGGTGGCCTCGACGCTGCCGATCGTCAGCCCGCAGACCGTTTCCTTTACCG
>NZ_RZTI01000263.1:0-2260 GCF_003997275.1 Mesorhizobium sp. M6A.T.Ce.TU.002.03.1.1 | reverse complement strand
TGGTAATACCATTCGAGCTCCGCGCGCGTCAGCGTGTAAATGCCGCGCACGACCAATTCGCTGACCCGCTCGGGATGTGTCTCGGCATAGGCCAGCGCCAGCGTCGAGCCCCACGAGCCACCGAACACCAGCCATTTGTCGAAGCCGCCCATGTCGCGCAGGCGCTCGATGTCGGCGACCAGATGCCAAGTGGTGTTGGCCTCGAGCGAGGCGTTCGGCGTCGATTTTCCGCAGCCGCGCTGGTCGAACAGGATGACGTCGTAAAGCTTAGGATCGAACAGCCGCCGATGCTTCGGCGAAATGGTGCCGCCCGGTCCGCCGTGCAGGAACACAGCCGGCTTGGCACCCCTTGTGCCGGAACGCTCCCAATAGACCTGATGGCCGTCGCCTACATCAAGCATGCCGGACTCGAAGGCCTCGATCTCGGGATAGAGGTTGCGGAGTTCACTGCTCATAATTTCAGGCCCTGCTGCGGCCAGTTGGCCGTCTCGTGATCCGGATGCTGGAAGGAGATGATCGATTCCTGCCGGGTGTAGTAGTCAGGATCCTCGTGGACTGGCGCGTCGAAGATCTTCTCCACCCAGGGCAGCCGCGCGGCGTAATTGACCTGGATCTGCGGTGCGAGGTCGGAACGGTCGTCGAAAGCGCCGATAGCGATCTCGAGCCCGCCGGGCTGCCTGTAGGTCAGCGGCGTGCCGCATCGGGCGCAGAAGCCGCGATCGATGTTGACAGACGACTGGAAATAACTCGGCTCCTCACGGACCCATTCGACGCCGTCCTTCGGCACCGTCACCAGCGCGCCGAAGAAGGAACCGAACTGTTTCTGGCACATGCGGCAATGGCAGATGGACGGGCGCCCGAGTGCCCCACGGATACGGAAACGGACGGCGCCGCACTGGCAGCCGCCGGTTCGAACGGTTTCGGTCATGATCTTTCCTCCGGCGGCCATTGTTCGGTGTCGTGGTCGGGATGCTGGTAAGAGACGAGATCGGCAAGATAGGAGGCCGACGAGACGTCGGCCATCGTGTCCTCGCCGGGCAATTCGTGGATGTGATCCACATAGGGGAGTTTTGCTTCGATGCCCCATTGGATGGTCGGCGCGATCTCCTCCGGGTCGTCGAAGGCGGCGATGGCGAGCGCGATGCCGTCGGGCGCCTCGAAGGTCAGCGGCGTGCCGCAATCGGCACAAAAACCGCGCAATGCGGCATTGGACGAGCGGAAGCGTTTGGGCTCACCGCGCGTCCAGTCGAGTTTTGCGTCACGCACGGACACCAGCGGCAGGTAGAAATTGCCGCTCGCCTTCTGGCACATGCGGCAATGGCACACGGAGGCGTCACCCAGAGCGCCTTCGATACGGAAGCGCACGGCGCCGCACTGGCAACCGCCTGTGTAGACCGGTCTGTTGTCGAGGCTCATCATCGATCACTCCGGAACATGGCAGACGGCTTCGACATTGTTGCCGTCGGGATCGAAGACAAAGGCGCCATAATAGTTCGCATGATAGTGCGGACGCAGGCCCGGCGCGCCGTTGTCCTTGCCGCCGGCGGCGATGGCGGCTGAGTGGAAGGCATCGACCTCGGCGCGGCTGCGCGCGGTGAAAGCGACGTGCTGGCGGTCCTTCGGCTTGTCCTTGCCGGCATGCAGCCAGAACACCGGCCGGTCGCGGCCATAGCCCCCGACCTTGGCGCCGCCGGTATATTCCTGCGGCACCATGTAGAGGAGTGACGCACCGAGCGGCGCCATCGCCTTGTCGTAAAAGGCCTTGGAGGTGTCAAAATCGGAAACGGTGATGCCGAGATGATCGATCATGGAACTGCCTCCCTCCTATGTTCGTCGGCCGGCATTTCGGCACGGGCCAGACCGGCCTCGACCACGATGTGCTGGCAGACATTGTCGATATCGCGGATGACGTCGTCGTTCCAGAAGCGCAGGATGGTCCAGCCCAGCGCCTCAAGCTTAGCTGTTCTCGCAGCGTCGGATGCCGAAGCTTCGGCCCGAGCGTGCTGAGAGCCGTCGAGTTCGACGATCAACCTTTTGGTGGGGCAGGCGAAATCGACGATGTAGCCGGCGATAGGCATCTGGCGCCTGAAGGCTAGTCCCATCAGCCAGTGCGCTCTAATCTCATTCCAAAGCTTCAGCTCGGCGTCGGTCATAGCCCTGCGCATCTTGCGCGCATTGCTGCGGTTGTTGGCGGGTACCGGGAAATGTGTCATCGCAGTGCGCCCCCCTCTGGCCTGCCGGCCATCTCCCCCCTCAAGGG
>NZ_RZTI01000262.1:0-2359 GCF_003997275.1 Mesorhizobium sp. M6A.T.Ce.TU.002.03.1.1 | reverse complement strand
GCAGAAGCGGGCCGCCGTCACTGTCGGACCAGACAAAGTGTCCGCCGAGCGGTCCGCGCAGCTCGACCTCGTCGCCGACTGCCGCGACCTCGTGGAAGAATGGCGAGACCTCGCCATCATCGAGCCTTTCGATCGCCAGCTCGATCGTCTCGCCGGCTTCCGGCGCCGAGGCAATGGAGTAGGAACGGCGCGCCTGATAGCCATCCGGCGCCGTCAGCCTGACATCGACATGCTGCCCGGCACAATAGGCGAAGGGCCGTGACGGCCGGAGAAAAAAGCTGGTGACGCGCGGCGTGCGCTTTTCGATGCGGGTGATGGTCACCGTCTGCCAGGGCGATTGCGCCGCCGGCCCGTCGCTCATGGATCGCCCGTATAGCGCTGCTCGCGCCACGGGTCGCCATAGATATGATAGCCACGCAGTTCCCAGAAACCTGACTCGTCGCGCTCGGTGAACTGCAGCCCGTTCAGCCATTTGGCCGACTTCCAGAAATAGAGATGCGGAACCAGCAGCCGCGCCGGGCCGCCATGGTCCGGCGTGATCGGCTTGCCTTCGTAAAGCAGCGCCACCATCGCCTTGCCGGCGGTGAGGTCCTTCGTCGGCACATTGGTGGTGTAGCCGTCGAAGGACAGCGCCAGCGTGAAGCCGGTCGGCGGCTCGATGCCGGCATCCGCCAGAATATCGTCGACCAGCACGCCTTGCCACGCCGTGTCGAACTTGGTCCATGCGGTGACGCAATGAATGTCGCGCGTCATCTTGGTCAAAGGCAGCGCGTTGAACTCCGTCCAATTCCACTTCTTGATCGGCCGCGGTCCGTGCTTGAGCATGAACGACCACTCCTCGGTGCGCACACGCGGCGTCGGCCCGGCCGACAGCACCGGGAACCCTTGCTCGAGATACTGCCCCGGCGGGATGCGCGCATCCGCATCCGTCGGGGGCTTTCGTCCTGAAGAGAAGCCGCGGGTGACCATCGAGACAATCCATGCAGGTTGAAGCCAACCTGCGCTAGTCTTCTCGAAGATGCTCTGACGGGCAACCGAAATCTTGGCCGCGACCTCGCGCCAATGCGCTTCAGCCGGCGGCGAAGGGCACGGCGACGAAGATCTGCGCGTCGCCCCGTTCGACGAGCAGGAGCACGGACTTCTTGCCAGCCTTTCCGGCCTGCGCGATCGCCTGGTCCGCCTGCCTGGCGTCCCTCACCGGCGCCTGATTGACGGCGATGATGATGTCGCCCGGCTGGATCCCGGAAGCCGAGGCCGCCTTGTCAGGATTGACGCTCTCGACCAGCGCGCCGCGCTGGTTGGGCGCCAGGTTCATCGCCTGTCGGACATCCGGGGTGACGTCCATCAGGCCGAGGCCGATCGCAGGAGCACGAAGGCCTTGCTGTGCGGACGGTGTCTCTGGTCCGCCGCCGGCCGATGCCGTCTCCACATCGTCTCCATTGCGCCCGACATCGACGGAAATCTTCACATTCTGCCCTTTGCGCCAGACACCCAGCGTTTCCGTCTCGCCGGGCGAGACATCGGCAACGGCACGCGACAGGTCCTTGGGATCCTTTATCTGCTGACCGGCGAAGCTGGTGACGACGTCGCCGGTCTCAATCCCGGCTTTTGCCGCCGGCGAGCCGTCGCTGACCTCGGAAACCAGCGCACCGCTGGGCTGACCGAGGCCGACGGCGCTCGCCACGTCGGGCGTCACCGGCTGAATCTGGACGCCGAGATAGCCATATTGGATGGAGCCGCCCTTCATCAGCTTGGCGACCACCTTTTGCGCCTGGTCCGACGGGATGGCGAAGCCGACGCCGACGCTGCCGCCATTCGGCGAAAAGATCGCCGTGTTGATGCCGACGACGTTGCCGCTCACATCCATCAGCGGACCGCCGGAATTGCCGTGGTTGATCGGTGCGTCGATCTGAATGAAGTCGTCAAACGGCCCGCTGTGCAGATCGCGGCCGCGCGCCGAGACGATGCCTGATGTAACCGTGGTGCCGAGGCCGAACGGATTGCCGAAAGCGAGCACCTGGTCGCCCGGCATGAGCTTGTCGGAATCGCCCCATTTGACGGTCGGCAAAGTCTTGTCGGATTTGATCTTGAGGACAGCGAGGTCGTTCTTGGCGTCGCGGCCAACCAGCTCGGCGGGAAGCTCGGTGCCGTCGTCGAGCGTCACCTTGATCGACGTGGCGCCGTCGATGACGTGATTGTTGGTGACGATGGTGCCGTCGGCTGCGACAATGAAGCCGGAGCCGAGCGCCTCTGCGCGAGGCGCCTGCTGCTGCGGCGGGGTCCTGGGGCCGGGCAGCCCCTGGTCGCCGAAGAACTGGCGGGAATAGGCGTCGAACGGGGAGCTGTCGCCGAAGGGAGC
>NZ_RZTI01000261.1:0-2424 GCF_003997275.1 Mesorhizobium sp. M6A.T.Ce.TU.002.03.1.1 | reverse complement strand
GGGCCAGGAGCGTCACAAGCAGGACCTCTTGCTGTCGCAGGCGCGCGCCCAGGCGGGTGCCTCGGGCGTCGGCATCGCAGGCTCGCCGACTGAGGGGCTGGCCGCCAATGCAAGGCAGGGCCAGCTCGACATCAAGGCGATCCAATACGGCTCGCAGCTGCGCCAGAACAATCTGGCCGCGCAGGCCGCCATCTCGCGCTTTTCCGGCAAACAGGCGGTGACCGCCTCGATCTTCAAGGCCGGCGGCAATCTCGTCGATGGCCTCTCCAAAATCCAGGACCCGAGCGAGGGTTCGACCCCGACAGCATCGGCGCCGAACCGGGCCGTGATCTTTGGCAGTTCGGCACTCAACGATCCGTGGGCGGGGATGCGATAAATGGCGACCATTCCCCTCCAGCTCGCCCAGCGCCGGCTCGATACCGGCAACGTGGTTTCCTATCCCGGCGGCTCGCCGCTCGGCGCCGCCATGCAAGGCTTTGGCGACGAGCTCTCGGCCGTCGCCGAGCGGTATCGGCAGCAGAAAGAGCAGCAGGAAGCGTTCGATGCCGAGATCGTCCGCCGGCAGTTCGACGGGCAGATCGCGCAGGCCGAGAATGACGCGACCCAGAACGCGCCGGCAGACGGCAGCGGCCTGCATGACAGCATGTATGGCCAGGTCGATCCACGCACTGGCCAGGTGGTCAAGCCAGGCCTGTTTGACACGCTGTTCGACGGCATCCTGCCGAAAATACCCGAGAGTCAGCGCGCGAATTTTATCAAGCAGAAGGAAATCCTGCGCGCGGCCGGTTCGGCGCGCATCGCGGCGAAACAGGTTCAGCGCCGCCAGGACTATGAGCAAACCGAGCTCAGCACGGTGCTGGAAACCAACGCTACCGCCATCGCGCAGAGCGACCCGGACGATACCATCACATTCGAAGCGGCCCGGCAGGACGGGCTCAACCTGATCGACAAGATGGGGCTCGACCCGCAGATCAGGCAGCAGATCGTGAAAGACTGGTTCAGCACCACGGCAAAGGCCCGGTTCCAGGCGTTGATTGCCAAGGATCCCACGCGGGCCCTCGAAATGTTCGGCGTGGTGCAGCCAGCGAATTCCTCTGGCAGCGACATCACCCAAGTCGCCGGTGCCGCCAATGCATCGAGCGGTAGCTCCAGCGCGGTGGCTCTGAAGGGCGACGGGACTGGCACCGCACCCATCGACGCCATCACCTACCTGGCGCCCGGCGAAGTTGAAGCGCTACGCAATCAGGCCAACACGGCGAATGCCGCGCAACTCGTCGATGCCCGCGCCGAGGTGCAACTCGCAGAGCAGAATGCCCCGGCCGTCATCGCCACCACGGGCAAATATCCCGAGAAGAAGCCGACCGAGCAGGATTTCGTCAACATTTACGGTGCCGAAGAGGGCATCAGGCATTTCCAGAAATTCAACATTACGGCTGGCATTGCCGGTGCGGTCTTCGACATGCGCTCGGCGCCGAACCAAGCAATACATGCTGAGCTTCGGGATTTTGAACCCGGCCCAAACGGTTCGCCAGAAGAGCGCGAGCAATACGAGATAAAGGCCGGCGCCGCGCAATTGGTACTGGGTGCCAGACGCGCCGACCCCGTCGGCTATATCAGCCAACTATTCCAAGACAAGGCTCCCGACTGGAGGAAGGTCTCAACTCCGGACGACTACAAGACTGCCGTAACCTGGGCCGTCGCTGCCCAACAAGAGATGGGCTTCGACGGGATGCTGCCGCTGCCCTGGGCCGCAGCTGACCAACAGGCCGCGAAATATATCGACCAAAGCGTGCCGTTCGAAACGCGTCTTGCCGAGTTGAGTTCGATTGTCCTGGCGGTTCGTGACCGGGATGCACGCAAGGCGATGGCCGAACAGATTTCCTTGGCGGCGGAAGCCCAATGGCGAGCCAAGGCTGCCCAAGATCCGAACGTCACGTCAGAGTTGTTGGAAGCCCAGGTTGCGGTGCTCAAGAATGGGCTGGCGTGGATCGGGGAACATCCGGCGCAGGCTCAGTACAGCACCATGCCGTGGCTACAGCAATTCGGCTTGGCGTTCTCGGATGTCGGTCGCCTCACGGCTAAGGGCGCGGCCGCCGGAGGTGCGGATGCGATCTCCGCCAAGCTGGACTCCGCTTTGTCGGGTGGGAATTACGAGGACCTTCTCAAAAATGAGCGGGCCGAGACCGAGGACGCCGAGGACCGGGCCGGCTCGGCCGGTTGGGCAGCCGAGGCCTTCGGCGCCGGCTTGAGCGGATATGGCCTGGTAAAGGGCGCAATCGGTTTGCTAGGCCGGGCAGGCATCGGCGCGGCGGCGGAGACCGGCTTGACCGGCATTGCCGCCCGAACCGGCGTAGGGGGCGTGGCGGGTGGCGCTTATGGCGGGGCATACGCCTTCAACACAGGCGAGAACGTTCCGTGGGGGAT
>NZ_RZTI01000260.1:0-2552 GCF_003997275.1 Mesorhizobium sp. M6A.T.Ce.TU.002.03.1.1 | reverse complement strand
GCCACGCTCGCCACCATCGCCGAGGAAGCGGCTGCAGCCGGGTTGACCTCACCGGCGCTGATCGTCGTCGGCGGCATCGTTGCGATGCGCGCGGCATTGGCGGGCGAGCCATGACCCGCGCGATCATCATCGGCGCACCACGCTCGGGTTCGGGCAAGACCAGCGTCACCATCGGCATCTTGCGCGCACTCGCCCGGCGCGGCCTGAAAGTGCGCGGCGCCAAATCCGGCCCCGATTATATCGACCCCGGCTTCCACACAGCCGCCACGGGCTTGTCCGGCGTCAATCTGGACAGTTGGGCGATGCCGCCTGCGTTGCTCAACGCGCTGGCAAGTGACGCGACCGAAGATGCCGATTTCATCTTCCTCGAAAGCGCCATGGGCCTGTTCGACGGCATCCCATCTGCTCCGGGCCGCACCGGCTCGGCCGCAGACCTCGCCCGGCTCTACGGCCTGCCTGTACTGCTGGTGCTCGACGTTTCCGGACAGTCGACCACGGCGGCAGCCGTCGCCAAGGGTTTTGCTACTTACGACCCCGATGTGCGCATGGCCGGCGTCGTGCTCAACCGGCTGGGCAGCGAGCGTCACCGGCGGCTTTGCAGTGATGCCATCGAGGCGATCGGTCTGCCTGTCGTCGGCTCCATATTGCGAGACCCGACGCTCAACCTTCCGGAGCGCCATCTCGGCCTCGTCCAGGCCGGCGAATATGAGAATTTGATGGCGCATCTCGACCGGCTGGCCGACATGGTCGAACGCTCGCTCGACCTCGACGCCATCATGGCGCTGGCGGCGCCATTCGCGCCCGCTCCCGGCAGTTTCGGCGATGCGCTACCGCCGCCCGGCCAGCGCATCGCACTGGCCCAGGATGCAGCCTTCACCTTCCTCTATCCGCACGTCGCCACGCATTGGCGCAAGGCCGGGGCGGAAATCATTCCCTTCTCGCCGCTCGCCGACCAAGCGCCCAGCGACAGTTGCGATGTCTGCTGGCTGCCCGGCGGCTATCCCGAGCTGCATGCCGGCCGCCTCGCGGCGGCTGCGAATTTCAGGGCCGGCATGGAAGCGTTTTCCGCAACACGGCCGGTGCACGGCGAGTGCGGCGGCTTCATGGTGCTCGGCGAGGCGCTGGAGGATGCATCGGGCGAGACGCACAGGATGCTCGGCCTGCTCGGTCACTCGACCAGCTTTGCCAAACGGAAGATGAATCTCGGCTACCGCGAGGCGCGGCTGCGGGCCGATTGCCCGCTGGGAGCCCAAGGCACGCTGATCCGCGGCCATGAATTCCACTATGCGCAGATGACCGCGACCGGCAATGACGAACCGCTGGCCGACCTCGCTGATGGCCAGGGCAATCCGCTCGGCGCCTCCGGCTATCGGCGCGGCCATGTCAGCGGCACGTTCTTCCATGCCATTGCGAGAGGCGAATGACGGTCGTCCCCTCACCCCGGCAAGCCCTCGACGACATCGCGCTCTGCCTCGTCTTCTTCACGCGGCTGCCGCTGCCGGTCGTCGATTTTCGGGACCGCAGCCTTGCGGCTGCGATCTGGGCAGCGCCCGTCGCGGGCCTCGCCGTCGCTCTGATTGGCGCGTTGGTCTACGCGGTCGGGACCTGGCTCGGCCTTGGCGCCGGCCCGGCAGCGGCACTTGCCCTTGCCGCAACCTTGCTCGCCACCGGCTGCATACACGAAGACGGGCTTTCGGATGTCGCCGACGGTTTTGGCGGCGGCAAGACGCGCGAGAAAAAACTGGAGATCATGCGCGACAGCCGTATTGGCGCCTATGGCGCCTGCGCGCTCGGCATCTCGCTGCTAATCCGCTGGAGCGTGCTTTCGGGTTTCGCTGGCCCCGTCTACGTGTTCTTGGCCCTCATCGCCGCGCATGCCGCTTCGCGCGGCTTGTTCGGCGCTTTCATGCATCTATTGCCGGCAGCTCGCAGCGACGGGCTCTCGGCCGACGCAGGCATGGTGTCGGCCGAAACCGCCATTGCCGGTGCCGTGCTCGGCGCCGTGGCGCTGCTGGCGCTAGGGTTCGGTGGCGCGGTCGCTGCATTCATCCTGCTCGGCCTGTTGTTTGCCGCCTTCCGCGAGCTGTGCCGCAACCAGATCGGCGGCCAGACCGGCGACACGGTCGGCGCCCTGCAGCAGTCTGGCGAAATCGCAGTCCTGCTCGTCGCTTCCGTTTGCCTTTCCTGACTCTGTTTCGGAGACTTTGCCCCCATGCCTTTCAAATCGCTCGATGAACTGCGCGCGACCTGCCTCGATCTGCCTGCGGGCAGCGACGCCGCGGCCAGTGCCGTTGCCCGCCGCCAGGACACGCTGACCAAGCCGCAAGGCAGTCTTGGCCGATTGGAGAGCATCGCCGCCTGGCTGGCCCGCTGGCAGGGCCGCGACATGCCGCAGCTCGACCGCGTCAAAGTCTTCGTATTCGCCGGCAACCACGGCGTCACCGCACAGGGCGTGTCGGCCTTCCCGTCGGAGGTCACCGTGCAGATGGTGGCGAATTTCGCCGGCGGCGGTGCCGCCATCAACCAGCTTGCCCGCATCGCCGGTGCGGAGC
>NZ_RZTI01000025.1:0-64632 GCF_003997275.1 Mesorhizobium sp. M6A.T.Ce.TU.002.03.1.1 | reverse complement strand
GTGCCGAAGTGTCGAGCGCTGCCCATCTTCCCGAACGCGTTGCCGGACGGGTCGCCGGTGGCAGTCTCGGCAGCGCTGCCGCTACATTGCTGCGCGTCGAGGGTTTCGGTCCGTCGGTCGCATACCGCATTACTGCGCTGAAAGATCTGCTCAGGAATGCCGGCCCGCTCGAGGAAATTTCGGGCGATATCTCGCATTCTGTCTGGCGCGATATCAGAGATTGTGCGCCTTTCGTCGACGGCCTGGCAAAGCCGGTATGGCGCGTCTCGATGGCGCCGGCGCAAGGCCACCAGATGGTGTTGGCGCTGCGCATGCAGGCGGCGGTCGATGCCTTCTATGACTGGCAGGGCGGATTGATCTGGCTGCGCATGGAGCATGGCGATCCCGAAGCCGATCTTCTGCGCGGACTGGTGAGACAGCATGGCGGCGGCCATGCGACGCTGGTGCGCGCCGCCCCGTCGCATCGCGCCGCTGTGCCGGTGTTCGAGCCGCAGGCGCCGCAACTGGCGGCATTGGCGGCGCGGCTCAAAGGCGAGTTCGATCCTAAGAACATCCTCAATCCCGGCCGTATGGCGCCGGCTGCAGGCTCTGCTACTCTTGGCCCGGCAACCGAGGGAGCAGCATCATGAGCGACATCAATCCAGGCCCGACCGATTCAGGCAAACCCGCACCGCGCCAGACCGACCGCTGGCTCGAGCCCGGTCCAACCAACGCTCTGGTCATTTACGTTCTCTACCTAGCCGGCCTGGTGATCGGCGTCACCGGCCTTGTCGGAATCGTCCTGGCCTATATCAACCGCGGCAAGTCAGGCGGCTTCGTCGAGAGCCACTACACATTCCTGATCCGCACCTTCTGGATCGGTCTGCTCTACGCGCTGATCTCGGTTGTGCTGATGATGGTGGCGATAGGCGTCGTACTGATGTTCGCCGTCGCAGTCTGGTTCATCGCCCGCTGCATTCTCGGCCTGCAGGCGCTGCAGCGCGGCGAGCCGGTCAAAAACCCGGAAAGCTGGTTTCTGGGATTATAGGAAATTTTCTAGTGCAGACAAATTTCTCAGCTGCCCAGCTTGGTCAGCGGTTGAAGCAGTAATTTAATACGAATGCTGGCGAATGGAGGCGGTAGTGATCTCGGCAGTCTTAGCTATCTACGGAGCTCTGCTATCGACAATGTTGGCTTTCATTCAGATTGGTAACTTTCAGAGATCGAGAAGGTATTTAGAGATAACGATAGGTAGATCCTTCAACACTACAGACGAGAATGTTGAGTTTAAGATAAGCAATAGATCAAATAATAAAACAGAAGTACAAAATATAATGATTGGCATTTGCGAAATGTCGAACGACGGTTTCGTAAGGCTCTTTGCTGCGCATGGATTTGAATCTTTCAAAACAAGCCATTTTTGGGACAAGCGAGAAACGCCATTAGAATTACCTTTCGCACTCAATCCAGGCGAAAGCGTTTATGTTGATTTTAGCTCAACAGACGCCAATAGTTTTATATCGCGGGACCGAAGCTATTTGCCAGAAAGCGTCATTCTAGGAAACGCATTTGAACTTGAGATTGAGCACTCGCAGGGTAACCCCAGAAGAGCGTATTTCTCAATGGATCCCCGTAAATTGATAGCCGAAGAAGAGCTAAAAGAGGCTGATAGCTTAAGCCTCTGGCGGTCGCATATTTGGAAATTTGATCGGTCGAGGCTCTGATGCAAACCTCTTTCTCGCTTGCCCAGCTTGCCGATCCGCATGTCGCGGAATCGGAAAAAATCCTGCGCAAATGCGTGCATTGCGGCTTCTGCACAGCCACCTGCCCGACCTATGTGACATTAGGCAACGAGTTGGATTCGCCGCGCGGGCGGATCTACCTGATCAAGGACATGCTGGAGAACGGTCGCCCCGCCGACAAGGAGATCGTCACTCATATCGACCGTTGCCTGTCCTGCCTCGCCTGCATGACCACCTGTCCGTCGGGCGTCAACTACATGCATCTGGTCGATCATGCCCGCGCCCATATCGAAGAGACCTATAAGCGCCCGCTGCTCGATCGCCTGACACGCGCCATGCTGGCTTTTGTCCTGCCTTATCCCTCGCGTTTTCGTGCTGCGCTCAAGCTGGCGAAGCTCGGCCAGCCATTCGCCGGACTGTTCGAAAAGATCCCGGCGCTGAAGCCGCTGGGCGCGATGCTCAAGCTCGCTCCGGCATCAGTCCCGGCGGCCTCGCCAAAGGCTTCGCCGGGCATCCATGCCGGGCAGGGCACGAGAAAAATAGGCCGCGTCGCCATACTCACCGGCTGCGCGCAATCCGTGCTCGATCCCGCCATCAACGACACGACGATCGCGCTGCTGACGCGGCTTGGAGTCGAGGTCGTGGTGCCCGAGGGCGAGGGCTGCTGCGGCGCGCTGGTGCATCATATGGGCCGCGAGGAGGCGGCCCTTGCCTCGGCCAGGCGCAACGTCGACGCCTGGACGCGAGCCATCGACCAAGGCGGCCTTGACGCCATCGTCATCACCGCGTCCGGCTGTGGCACCACGATCAAGGATTATGGTTTCATGCTGCGCCTCGATCCGGCCTATGCCGACAAGGCGGCGCGGGTATCGGAGTTGGCCAGGGACATTACGGAATATCTGGCGAGCCTCGACCTGCCGGAACCCGTTCGCAAGCCGGGCACCATCGTCGCCTATCACTCCGCCTGCTCGATGCAGCATGGCCAAAAAATCACCCGCCAGCCGAAGGAGCTTCTGGCCAAAGCCGGCTTCGTCGTGCGCGAGCCGCGCGAGGGCCATCTCTGCTGCGGCTCGGCCGGCACCTACAACATCCTGCAATCCGAGATTTCGGCTCAGCTGCGTGACCGCAAGGTCAGGAATATCGAGGCAACGGGTGCTGAAATCGTCGCCACCGGCAACATCGGCTGCATCACCCAGATCGCTTCTGCGGCGAAGATGCCGGTGGTGCACACGATAAAACTGCTCGACTGGGCTTATGGCGGACCGCAGCCGGAGGGTGTCCCGAAAGACAGGGCAGTCGTGGCAGCGGAGTGATCCACTGACGCTCCCGAAACGCTGCCGTCTTATTCCGCCGCGAGCTTGTCCACCACACCGTAGGTCGCCTGGTAGCGTGCGCGCTGGCGGCTGAGCGCCACCATCGTATTGCGCAAAAGAATCGCCACGGTGATCGGACCGACGCCGCCCGGCACCGGCGTGATCCAGGACGCCACCTCCTTGACGCTCTCGGTATCGACGTCGCCGACGATGCGGCTCTCCCCGTCGGGTCCCGTTTCGGCATTGATGCCGATGTCGATGACGGCCGCACCGGGCTTGACCATGTCGGCCTTGATCAGCCGCGGCTTGCCGACCGCGACGAACAGCGCGTCGGCGCGGCGGGCATGCGCTGCCACCGAGCGCGTCATGTGGTGGCAGACCGTCACTGTCGCGCCCTCGCTCATCAGCAGGAAGGCGATCGGCTTGCCGACGATCTCGGAGTGGCCAACGATGACGACCTCGAGCCCCTTGAGATCGAGACCGGTTTCCCTAAGCAGCTCGACCGAAGCGGCGGCCGTGCACGGCGCGAGGTCTAGCTGGTTGTAGACGATGTTGCCGATAGAAGCTGGATGCATGCCCTCGACGTCCTTGAGCGGATGCACCGCCGCCTGCAGCGTCTTGATCGGGATATGCGCCGGCACCGGCCGCTGGATGATGATGCCGGTGACGCGCGGATCGGCATTAAGGCCGTGGATCGCCGCTTCCAGTTCGCCGGCGGTGATGTCGGCGGGAAAGCGCCTTTCCTCGAAACCGATACCGGCCAATGCTGCCTTGGCGCGCTGGTTCCGGACATAGACATCCACCGCAGCTGTGTCGCCGACGGTGATCGATATCAGTTTGGGCGGAAAGCCTTCGGCGGTGGCGATCGCTGCATCCACGCGCACCGAGGCGATGATGCGTTGGGCGACCGGGCCGCCCCTGAGATAGCGGTTGTCATCGGACAGGGACATGCGTGAACCTTCTGTCTGAAAGTGTTGCTGCCGACATAGCAAAACTCTTGGGATAATGGCAGCTCGAAAGCGAACCGCTATGACTGTCGCGCGACGTACCGGCGCGAAGATATGCCCGCCAAGGGATGTCAGGAGAAACAGAAAGGGCAGCGCGGTTTGCCGCGCTGCCCTTTCGTGACTGGCCGCATCCCCACACGGCCCGTCCCCCGTTGTTCTTTCATCTGACCTCAAAAAGCCAAAGCTAATGTCTTTCTAGCCGAGATGATTCGTGACGGCAACTATATCACCACAACCGTCGTGCCAACATTGACCCGTTCATAGAGGTCGACGACATCTTCGTTGCGCATGCGAATGCAGCCCGACGACACCGCGCCGCCGATCGTCCATGGCTGGTTGGTGCCGTGGATGCGGTAGAGCGTCGAGCCGAGATAAAGCGCGCGTGCCCCGAGCGGATTCTCGGCGCCGCCGGCGACATAGGTCGGCAGATAACGGCCCTTGGCCGCCTCGCGCGTGATCATCTCCGCCGGCGGCCGCCATTCGGGCCAGACCTTCTTCTGCGAGATCTTGTGCTTGCCGGCCCACTCGAAGCCCGGCTTGCCGGTGCCGACGCCATAGCGCCGTGCCTTGCCGTTGCTTTCGACCAGATAAAGAAAATTCTCTGTCGTATCGATGACGATCGTGCCCGGTTTGTGCGGACCGTCATAGGCGACTTCCTGCGGCAGGTAGATAGGGTCGATCTGCGGGCGCGCGACCATGCGCTTCTTGGACGGCGCCTGCATCGCGGCAGTATGCAACTGAGCCGGTTGCGCCTGCCGTTGAGAACGGCGCTGCGGCTTTTGCATCTCTTGCCGGTTTTGGCGGACGATGCCCGGCGCGCGGCCAAGCTGCAGCACCCAAGGCGCCGAAAGGTCGGGGCTCACCATCACCGGCGGCCTGTCGGCATAACGGTCATTGGCGCTGGAGGATGTAGCGGCGGCGGCCAGCGCGGCTGCGGCGCCGAGCAGCGGAAACAAAAATGTCTTCATTGGAACGCACCTTGATCGTCGAACATCCGGGGGCGCAAAAGCGTCCCCGATTTCGTGGACATTGGGCGCGGAGCGGCAACCGAAACGTGAATCGGAATGCGTAAAATGCTCCATTGTCAGTAAACCTTTCGGTGTGGTTACTGGCCGGTTCAGGAATCTGGTAAAGCCGGAGTAAAAGGCGCGCTAAGGCGCATTAACGAATGGAATTCCGCCATGGATGAGAAGACAGGCCTGCTCGCCGGCCCCGATGGTATCGCGCGCTGCTTCTGGCACGGCAATCTGCCGGATTATCTGCACTACCACGACCATGAATGGGGCCGGCCGGTCACCGATGACCGCAGACTGTTCGAAAAGATCTGCCTCGAAGGCTTTCAGTCGGGTCTGTCCTGGCTGACCATATTGCGCAAGCGCGAGAATTTCCGCGAGGCGTTCGCCGGCTTCGATATCGACAAGATCGCCGCCTTCACCGACGAGGATGTCGAGCGCCTGCTCGGCAATGCCGGCATCATCCGCCACCGCGGCAAGATCGTCTCCACCATCAACAACGCCAAGCGCGCGCGTGAAATGGCGGACGAGGCCGGCTCGCTGGCCGCCTGGTTCTGGAAGTTCGAACCCGGCCCGGACGAACGGCCCGGAATCGTCGATCTCGCCCATCTGCGCGCCAATCCGACCACGGCGGTTTCTGTGCGGATTTCGAAGGAGCTGAAGAAACGCGGCTGGAGCTTTGTCGGCCCGACCACCGTCTACGCCTTCATGCAGGCCATGGGGCTGGTCAACGACCACCTTGAAGGCTGCGTCTGCCGCGAGCAGGTCGAGGCGGAACGGAATGCGTTCAAGCGGCCGAAGTAGCTCCTTCTTTCCTTCTCCCCTTGTTGTGGGAGAAGGTGGATCGGCGCGCAGCGCCGAGACGGAAGAGGGGTGTTGGACGGAGTGCTGTCGCAGCCAAGCTGGAACACCCCTCATCCGACCGAGCTTCGCTCGGCCACCTTCTCCCACGGGGGAGAAGGAAAGGGGCGCTCAAAAACTCAAGCGCCGCTGGCGCCGGCCAGGAAAAGTCCGGCGACAATGGCCGCAAGCGTGGCAAAAGCCGGATAGATCACAAGCAGGCTGGTCACCAGCGCATCACGCATGGTCGGTCCCTTGCGCTCGTCCGCCGCGACCTCGAATGGTCCCGCCGTTTGGCCTGCCGGTCTCGGCGCATGGCCGTCGGCCGGCCGCAAACGAGCGGGCAGCTCGCGGGCGCCACTGTCGATGATATCGAATTGCCGTGCCGTGGTCATGGCCCGAACCCCTTGTTTCGGCGCGCTTTATCGGCTGCGATTGTGTCGGCACGATGCCGCGCTTATGGCGGAATTGTTTCGTTTTGGGTCCGGTTTGTTTCAGGAAACGTGCAAACGCTTGCCGCTCCCGGCTGCATCGGTTAGGACACCCGCGCTGTGGAGTTCAGGAGTTTTGCCGATCCACGGAGCGCCACGAAACACCGAGTACCCATGCCATGGCCGACAAATCGGAAAAGACGAAAGCGCGGCTGCCGCGCGGCTTTGCCGACCGCAGCGCCGACGACATCCGCGCCGTCGAAAAGATGATGGCGACGATCCGTGGCGTCTACGAGCTTTACGGCTTCGAGCCCGTCGAGCAGCCGCTGATCGAATACACCGATGCGCTGGGCAAATTCCTGCCTGACCAGGACCGGCCGAACGAAGGCGTGTTCTCGTTCCAGGACGATGACGACCAGTGGCTGTCGCTGCGCTACGACCTGACCGCGCCGACGGCGCGTTTCGTCGCCGAGAATTATGACAGGCTGCCGAAGCCGTATCGCAGCTATCGCTCCGGCTGGGTGTTCCGCAACGAAAAGCCCGGTCCCGGCCGCTTCCGCCAGTTCATGCAGTTCGACGCCGACACGGTCGGCACGCCGGGCGTCGCGGCCGATGCCGAAATGGCGATGATGATGGCCGACGTGATGGAAGCGCTCGGCATCAAGCGCGGCGACTACGTCATCAGGGTCAACAACCGCAAGGTGCTGGACGGCGTGCTGGAGGCGATCGGCCTTGGTGGCGACGAGAACATCGGACGCCGGCTGACCGTGCTGCGGGCGATCGACAAGCTGGATAAATTGGGTGTCGAAGGCGTGCGCCTACTGCTTGGCACCGGACGCAAGGACGAGAGCGGTGATTTCACCAAGGGCGCCGGGCTGGACAACGTTCAAGCTGAGGCCGTTCTTTACGCTACGGCGAAGCCTGAGCTAGGTGATTTAGGGCACCCGGATTCCACGGTGAAAGCCAGCCAGTCCTTCAACGAAGGCGTTGCCGAACTATCAATCATTGAAGACTTGGTAAGGGCAGCTGGATATGGCGAAGACCGCATAATTATGGATCGTTCCGTCGTCCGCGGCCTAGAATACTACACCGGCCCGGTTTACGAGGCCGAGCTTCTGGCTGAAATCCCCAATGAGGATGGCCAGATCGTGCGCTTCGGCTCGGTCGGCGGCGGTGGGCGCTATGACGGCCTCGTCTCGCGCTTCCGTGGTGAGCCGGTGCCGGCAACCGGCTTTTCCATCGGCGTCTCCAGGCTGATGACCGCGCTGAAGAACCTCGGCAAGCTCGACACCTCTGATGTCATCGCTCCGGTCGTCGTGCTCACCATGGACAAGGACACCGAAAGCCTCGGCCGCTACCAGAAGATGGTCGCCGAACTGCGCGCCGCCGGTATCCGCTCCGAAATGTATCTCGGCGGCGCCGGCATGAAGGCGCAGCTCAAATATGCCGACCGCCGCGGCAGCCCGGTCGCCATCATCCAGGGCGGCGACGAGCGCGCCAAGCGCGAGGTGCAGATCAAGGACCTGATCGAGGGCGCACGGATGTCGGCGGAGATTGTGGACAACGCCGAATGGCGCGCGGCGCGCCCGGCGCAGGTGACGGTGGCGGAGAGCGAGCTGGTTGGCGAGGTGAGGAAGATACTCGCGGCGCAGGCCGAGGAGCGGGCGCGTGGCAAGTAGGGCGCCGCTCCCTTCTCCCCTTGTGGGAGAAGGTGGCCGAGCGAAGCTCGGTCGGATGAGGGGTGTTGGAAGAAACTCAACGCCACCACTCCGTCCAGCACCCCTCATCCGTCTTGGCGCTGCGCGCCAATCCACCTTCTCCCACAGGGGGAGAAGGGAAGGGCGCCTGCCATGACCTCCCGCTATCCCGCCATCGCATCAGACATCGCAAAACTCTTCGCCGCGCGCAGCACGCATGCGGTCGAGGTTGCCGTGCTGCAGCCGGCCGACCCGTTCCTCGACATGGCCGGAGAGGATTTGCGCCGCCGCATTTTTCTCACCGAAAGCGAAACCGGCCAGACGCTTTGCCTGCGGCCCGAATTCACCATTCCGGTCTGCCTCGACCACATTGCCAGCCAGGCCGGCACGCCGCGCCGCTACTCCTATCTCGGCGAGGTGTTTCGCCAGCGCCGCGAGGGCGGCAATGAGTTTTTCCAGGCCGGCATCGAGGATCTCGGCGATCGTGATATGCCGCAAGCCGATGCCCGCTCGCTGGCCGATGCACATGCGCTGCTTTCCCTGGTGCTGCCGGGTCAGGTTCTGGCGGTCACGCTCGGCGACCAGACCATATTCGAAGCGGTGCTGGCAGCCCTCGGCCTGCCGCGCGGCTGGCGCATGCGGCTGGCCCGCGCCTTCGGTTCGGCGGCGATGCTGGAGGCAGCGCTTGCCGACCTCGCCAATCCGCCGCGCAACGGCCAGCTCGCCGGCGCGGTCGCTGCCCTCGTGCTCGATGGCAATCTGGAAGGGCTTTCGTCGCACATCGCCGGCGGCATGGAGCAGGCGGGCCTGTCGGCGTCGGCCGGGCGCTCGCCATCCGACATTGCGCGGCGCTTGATCGAGAAGGCCGCGTTACGCAGCGTGCGGCTGTCGAACGAGGCGTTTTCGGCGCTGAAGACTTTTTTGGCGATCGACGTGCCGCTCGACGGCGCAGCAAAAGCGCTCGAAACCTTCGCGGCCGGTTCTGGTCTCTCGCTGGGAGCGGCGCTGGACAGTTTCGCGGCCCGCGCCAAGGCGATCGAAGCGCATGGCCTGCCAGTCAAAAAAATCCGCTACGATGCCGCCTTCGGCCGCCCGCTCGACTACTACACCGGTCTGGTGTTCGAGATCGCGGCGGAAGACGGCGACCGGCCGCTGGCCGGCGGCGGCCGCTATGACCGGCTGCTGACACTGCTCGGCGCGAAAACGCCGATCCCCGGCGTCGGCTTTTCCGTCTGGCTCGACCGCATCGAAGCGTTGCGGGAGCCGGCGCAATGATCACGCTGGCGATCCCGTCGAAAGGTCGGCTGAAGGAGCAGGCGCTGGAGATGCTGGCTCAGGCCGGGCTCGCCGTCAGCCTGCCCGGTGACGAGCGCAAATACCGCGCCCGTATCGAAGGCGAGGAAGCCGTCGAGGTGGCGTTCCTGTCGGCGTCCGAAATCGCAGGCGAGATCGGCCAGGGCTCGATCGATCTTGGCATCACCGGCGAGGATTTGTTGCGCGAAAGCCTCGCCGACTGGGAGGCGCGCGCCGAAATCGTCGCCCGCCTCGGCTTCGGCAACGCCGATGTCGTGGTGGCGGTGCCCGACATCTGGCTCGATGTCGACACGATGGCCGATCTCGACGACGTCGCCGCCGATTTCCGCCAGCGCCACGGCAGGCGGCTCAGGATCGCCACCAAATACTGGCGGCTGACCCAGCAATTCTTTTCGCAAAAGCACGGCATCCAGGTCTATCGCATCGTCGAAAGCCTGGGCGCCACCGAAGGCGCGCCGGCGGCGGGATTGGCCGATGTCGTCGTCGACATCACCACGTCAGGCTCGACGCTGCGCGCCAACCATCTGAAGGTGCTGGCCGACGGCGTCATCCTGCGCTCGCAGGCCTGCCTTGTTTCATCGAGGAAGACGCGTGCGGCTGCGGATGAAGCAGTGTTGCGCGACATCGCCGCGAAGATGGCTTCGGTGGCGTAAATCTCTTCCCCTTGTGGGGAGCTGCGGCAGAGGGGTGGGAAGGATCGTCCTGGGGCAGAGCATATTTGCTCTTGCTTTGTGCCGGCACTTATGCTACCAAACTCCGCATGGTGCTGATTTGCGCCGCCACCCGCCGTCGAGGCGGGTTTTTTGTTTCCGGAGCTATCCTCACCGGACTCCGAACCGACTTGGCGGCGCGACCTGACTTCGAAGCTCCGGCCATACCATCGACGGGATTTCCACCACCCCGGCAGGCTGATAGACTCGGTCGCCTGCGGAGGAGACGGCGATGCCGATCAATCTCGACGAGTTGAAGAATGCCACCAATCTGCGCAGCCGCCGCCCGCGCAATGGCGCCTCGTTTGTCGCGCCGGTAGACGGCAGGGCGCATGTGTCGGGCGAGCGCACCGTGCCGCTGCTGCAGCAGACGATCCCGGCGTTGCTTTCTGACACCGTCAGCAAATACGGCACGCTCGATGCCGCCGTCTTCGTCGAGCAGGACAAGCGCTTCACCTGGAGCGAGCTTTCAGACACGGTGGACGCGCTGGCCGCCGGCTTCCTGGCGCTCGGCCTGGCAAAAGGCGACAGGGTCGGCATCTGGTCACCCAACCGCTGGGAATGGCTGGTGACGCAGTTCGCCACCGCGCGCATCGGCCTTATCCTGGTCAACATCAACCCAGCCTATCGGCTGGTCGAGCTGGACTATGCGCTGAACAAGGTCGGCTGCAAGGCGCTGGTCACATCAGCCGAATTCAAGAGCTCCGACTATCTCGGTATGATCGAGACACTGGCGCCGGAGATCGCGACAGCGACGCCCGGCAAGCTCGACGCGAAGAAATTGCCGGCGCTGAAGATCGTCATCCGCATGGGCGAGGAGAATTCGCCCGGCATGTTCAATTTCGCCGATGTGCTGGCGATGGCCGGGCGCGACGAGCATGACAGCCTCGACCGGATCTCCGAGGGGCTGAAGCCCGGCGACGCCATCAACATCCAGTTCACCTCGGGCACGACAGGCGCGCCCAAGGGCGCGACGCTGACCCACAACAACATCGTCAACAACGGCAATTTCGTCACCTCGGCGATCAGGCTGACCGCCGACGACCGGCTGTGCATCCCGGTGCCGCTCTATCACTGCTTCGGCATGTCGATGGGCACGGTCGGCTGCGTCACCAAGGGCGCCGCCATGGTTTTCCCAGGCGAGGGGTTCGATGCCGGCGCCACACTGAAAGCGGTGGCGGGCGAACGCTGCACCGGTCTTTACGGCGTGCCGACCATGTTTGTCGGCCTGCTCGACCATCCGGATTTCGAGGCGTTCGATCTCACCAGCCTGCGCACTGGTATCATGGCCGGCTCGCCGTGCCCGATCGAGGTGATGAAGAAGGTGGTGTCGATGATGCACATGGCGGAGGTAACCATCGCCTATGGCATGACCGAGACCAGCCCGGTCTCGTTCCAGAGCAGCGTCGACGACCCTCTGGAAAGGCGCGTCTCGACGGTCGGGCGCGTCCACCCCCATGTCGAGGTCAAGGCCATCGATGCCGACGGCGCCACCGTTGCAGTCGGCGCGCCGGGCGAACTCTGCACGCGCGGCTATTCCGTGATGAAGGGCTATTGGGACGACGACGAAAAGACCCGCGAGGCGATCGACGCCGATGGCTGGATGCACACAGGCGACCTCGCCACCATCGATGCCGAGGGCTATTGCAACATCGTCGGCCGGGTCAAGGACATGGTCATCCGCGGCGGCGAGAACGTCTATCCGCGAGAGGTCGAGGAATTCCTCTATCGCCATCCCAAGGTCAGGGAAGTGCAGGTGTTCGGAATTCCCGACCCGAAATATGGCGAGGAGCTTTGCGCCTGGATCGTGCTCAAGCCCGGCCAGATCGCCACCGAGCAGGAGATCAAGGCCTTCTGTACGGACCAGATCGCCCACTACAAGATCCCGCGCCACATCCGCTTCCGCACCGAATTGCCGATGACGGTGACCGGCAAGCCGCAGAAATTTCTCATGCGCAAGGCGATGGTCGAGGAGCTGGGGCTGGTGGCGGCGAAGACGGCGTAAAGGAGCGGGGTGCCGCGTCGCGCCACAAGCGGCCGTTACGCGCCCACGATTCCAAGGCGGGGTTCGGTCACCGCGATCTGGCCAAATCAGCAATAGAATTGCCGTCAGGATGGAGTGTCCAAAATGAAGGTCTTGTTCATTTCGAGTATGGCCATCGTTGCGCCGGATCCAGCCGAGAGCCGCAAGCTCTTCATCGACGTGCTGGGCTTGCCGCTCAAGCGCCACGAGGGCGATGAGTACTACTTCAGCGAGAGCGTCGGCGGCAGCAAGCATTTTGGCGTATGGCCGCTCTCGCAGGCTGCCGAAGCGTGCTTTGGCACACGCGAGTGGCCGGCGGATCGGCCGTTACCGCAAGCCTGTATCGAGTTCGAAGTCGAGGACTTGGACGGCGTCGCTGCCGCCGCGCAGGAGCTTCAGGAAAAAGGGTATGACCTGCTCCATGGCGTACGCACCGAACCTTGGGGCCAGACCGTCGCCCGACTCCAAACAATTGAAGGAGCGATCGTCGGCATCTCCTATGCACCCTGGATGCATGAGGTTTAGCCGGGCCTGCAGGAGCCCTCAACAACCCAAATGTAATGGGGAGTTGAGCAATATGTTGCCCGTTCTCATACGAGCACCCTCGATGCGCAATGCGATGGTCGAAGAGCTCGGACTGGCGACGGCGACGACTGCTTGCTACCGGCTGCCGGAGCGCGCCCTCGCAACCTACTTCAGAATCGCAGCGAGTTCGATCAAGTCATTTGCCATGTATTCCCAACCATCGAGCGGCTCGATGGCGGCAGCCTTCGACGGGTCGTGCGCATTTGAGCGGACGACATACGCCGTCTTCAATCCGCATCGACGCGCGGCATCCAGGTCGTAGTCGTGGGCGGCAACCAGCATCGCCCTGTCCGGCTCCACGCCCAGCAGCTCACAGGCACGAAGATACACCTGTGGCATCGGCTTATAGGCCTCGGAGATATCAGCGCCGAGGATCGTATCCCATGGCAACCTGGCATGTTTTGCCATGTCCACCAGAAGTCGGGTGTTCCCATCGGACAGCGGTGCGACGATGAAGCGTTCCTTCAATCTGGAGAGGCCCTCCACCGAATCCGGCCACGGCTTGAGGCGGTGCCAGGCCAGATTGAGGTCTTCCAGTTCGGCGCTCGGAAAAGCCGATGGCGTCAGCCCGAACCCCTTCAGGCACGCTTCCAGGTTCTCCATATTGAGCAGATCGAGCGGGACAAAGGGCCGCTGACCACACCGGACGGCTTCAACCGATGGGTCATAGCGTCCAACCCAAGCATCGGCAAAAGCACCGGCATCGATATGCAGGGCGTCATGGCGCTTAAGAAACGAACTCGCCTCCGCCGCTATGCTGCCGCGCCAATCGACAACGGTTCCCAAGACGTCGAAGAACAATACCTCAACTTTCGTCACTTTTAGCTCTCCATGCTCGTCGGTCTGGTGGTCCGTCAGTCGCGGTAAGAGGGATCGATCTTGTTGCCGCTTGAGATAGTCGAAATGCGTGAAAGCCTGATCGTTGTAAAGCAGCCAGCCGTCCGCTGTTTTCAGCGCCAGATCGTCGGACATGACCCAGATCGTCGGACATGACCCAGATCGCCGGACATGACATTGAGCGGTTGCCCGTCGGTCGGCCTCCCAGTACTGACTCGATCTATCGGCCGCTGCGAATACCTTGAGTGCGTCGGAAACATCGGCGGCGACGGCGAGGCCCTCGCTACCCTTGCTTTCGATTTCCGCTGTCAACTGGCTGAGCGCGTTTGTGGCGGGCGAGCAGAGGCGCCGGTGACCACCGCTGTCATTCCGCTTTCAATCCGACGGCGCCAGGTCGGTGTTGGCAAAGTCTAAACCGCCGGTCCTTCGAGCCCGCTTCTCTCGTGCGATTTCCACAGGAACCAGCCGAGGACGGTGCCGAAGAAGAATGTGTGGGCAACGAACTGCAGGACCGGGCTTGCTTCCAGGAACCACGGGAATGCGATCGGCGCGATCACATAGAAATTGACGAGCCACAAGGCGAGGCCAAAGACGCTGCCGAGACCAATGAAGGCGGCGGATCCTCGCAGCATTGAGGCAATCTCCCCGAACACGATACCGTAGATGATGGCCAGGATCAGATGCACGATCACGCCGGCAATGCTGGCCGTCAGGAGCGAATAGCCGGGATCGAGAGCTTCCGGTCCAAGCGCGATGGCGCCGATCATGCGCAGGGGCATGAAAAACGCTTCCGCCCCCATCATGAACGCACTCGCCGTCATCTCGAACGCCGCAAAGACGAGGCCGGCGACAATGCCCGCAACGGCCCCCTGCTGGAGTCCCCATCGGATGTCGCGCGGCGTCACTGGTGTGTGGATGTAATCACGGTAAGCCATGATACTGCTCCCTTCTGGAACGCAGACTCCTCCGGAAAACCAATGCGGGATGCGCGTCGGCGGTTCCGGCCGTTCGGCGCAATTCACGGGGATTTGATTGAAGTTGGGGTTTTCTCAGGCCGAACGGGTGCAGCGATGGGCCAGCAGACTTTCCGCCAGATAATACAGTGCGTCTCGCCTCAGGCCGCCAGCACCGCCGCATCCAGCCCGCGAACAATCTTCGCCAGCTCCACACACTCGTCGTGGCGTACCTTGTTGCGCCGCCAGGCGAGGCAGATCGTGCGCTGCGGCATTGGCTCCTGGAAAGGCACGATCTTCAAATCGGGGATAGTGCTGGCCGGTCCTGCCGCCATTTCCGGGATGAGCGTGACGCCGAGCCCGTGCGCCACCATCTGCAGCAATGTCGTCAGGCTGGTCGCGCCATAGCTTGCCATTGCCACCGGCCGCACGCTGCCGCAGACGGCAAGCGCCTGTTCGCGCAGGCAATGGCCTTCCTCCAGCAGCATCAGCCTTTCCAGCGCCGGGCTTTCCGGCGGAACCGGCGGCGAGGCGAAGGCGGGATCGCCGGCCGGCACGGCAAGGAAGAACCGGTCGGAGAAAAGCGCCTCGGTGATCAGCCCGGGCTGATCGAGGGGAAGGGCCGCGATGAAGGCGTCGAGCTTTCCCAAAGCGGTGTCCTCGACCAGCGATGCGGTCACCGCTTCGCGCAATTCGAGCTGCAAGGCCGGAAAATGCCGTCTCAGCTCCGGCAGCACATGCGGCAGGAGATAGGGCGCCACCGTCGGGATTATGCCGAGCCGGAAGCGTCCTTCCATGGCGGGACGCCCGCGCCGGGCCGTGGTCTCGATCTCGCGGATATCGGCAAGAATACGCTCGATGCGCGGCAGCATGGCCTGCGCCTCGTCGGTCATCCGAACCGATTTGCCGCCGCGCTCGAACAGCCGGCAGTTGAGCCGCAGCTCCATCTCGGCGATCTGCGAAGACAGCGCCGGCTGGCTGACGCCGGCGAGCTTCGCGGCGCGGCCGAAATGCAGCGTCTGCGCCAGCGCCTCGAAATATTGCATCTGCCGGACAGTGAGACCAATCATAAGGAAAACCTATCGCGACAAACAGGAAAGGCAATTTGTTTTTATCGGCAATGCGGCCTAGTCTGGAACCATTCCAGAATGGCGTGGCTCAAGGCCCGTCCGGAAAATCAACAAATCCCGGAAATCAACAAATCGGAGAGAACGATGGACGCAAAGACCGATGACAAGAGCGCGGGAAAATGCCCGGTCGCGCATGGATCGGCCGGCAGGACCAACCGTGACTGGTGGCCAAACCAGCTTGACCTTGCCGTTCTCCACCAGCAGTCGAGCCTCTCGGATCCGATGGGCGAGAACTTCGACTACGCCGAGGAATTCAAGAGCCTCGATCTCGATGCGGTGATCAAGGACCTGCACCAGGTGATGACCGATTCGCAAGATTGGTGGCCGGCCGATTTCGGCCATTACGGCCCGCTCTTCATCCGCATGGCCTGGCACAGCGCCGGCACCTATCGCATAGGCGATGGCCGTGGCGGCGCCGGCGCCGGCCAGCAGCGTTTCGCGCCGCTCAACAGCTGGCCGGACAACGCCAATCTCGACAAGGCACGCCGGCTGCTGTGGCCGATCAAGCAGAAATACGGCAGGAAGATCTCCTGGGCCGATCTGTTGATCCTCACCGGCAACGTCGCGCTGGAATCGATGGGCTTCAAGACGTTCGGCTTCGCCGGCGGGCGCGCCGATGTCTGGGAGCCCGAGCAGGACGTGGACTGGGGGTCGGAAACCAAGTGGCTCGGCGACGAGCGTTATTCCGGCGACCGCGAACTTCGGGGCCATCTCGGCGCCGTGCAGATGGGGCTGATCTACGTCAACCCGGAAGGGCCGAATGGCACGCCCGATCCGTTGGCCTCGGCACGCGACATCCGTGAAACCTTCGCACGCATGGCTATGAACGACGAGGAAACCGTGGCGCTCATCGCCGGCGGTCACACCTTCGGCAAGACCCACGGCGCCGGCGATGCATCGCTGGTGGGGCCGGAGCCGGAAGGCGCCGGCATCGAGGCGCAGGGCCTCGGCTGGTCGAGCAAGCACGCCACCGGCATTGCCGGCGACGCCATCACCTCGGGCCTCGAAGTGACCTGGACCACGACGCCGACCAAATGGAGCAACAACTTCTTCGATAATCTGTTCAACTACGAATGGGAACTGACCAAGAGCCCGGCTGGCGCCCATCAATGGACGCCGAAGGGCGGCGCCGGTACAGGCTCGGTGCCGGACGCGCACGATCCGTCGAAGCGCCGCGCGCCGGCGATGCTGACCACCGACCTCGCGCTGCGGGTCGACCCGGCCTATGAGAAGATCTCGCGGCGTTTCCACGAGAATCCGGATCAGTTCGCCGATGCCTTCGCCCGCGCCTGGTTCAAGCTGACCCATCGCGACATGGGGCCGGTTGTCCGCTATCTCGGCCCGCTCGTGCCGAAGGAAGAGCTGATCTGGCAGGACCCTATCCCGGCCGTCGATCACGAACTGATCAGCGAGCAGGACATCGCCTCGCTGAAGGCGAAGATACTGACCTCTGGCCTGTCCGTTTCCGAACTGGTCTCGACCGCCTGGGCCTCGGCCTCGACGTTCCGCGGTTCCGACAAGCGCGGCGGCGCCAACGGCGCACGCATCCGTCTGGCGCCGCAGAAGGACTGGGAAGTCAATCAGCCGACCGAACTGTCGAAGGTGCTTGCGCAGCTCCAAGGCGTCCAGAGCGAGTTCAACGCCGGGCAGACGGGCGACAAGAAGGTCTCGCTTGCCGACATGATCGTTCTCGGCGGCGTCGCCGCGATCGAGAAGGCCGCCAAGGACGGCGGCCATGACGTGGAGGTGCCTTTCACGCCAGGCCGCATGGACGCCTCGCAAGAGCTGACGGACGTCCAGTCCTTTGCCGCGATCGAGCCAAAAGTCGATGGCTTCCGCAATTATGTCAGGGGCAAGCAGCCGATGTCGGTCGAAGCGATGCTGGTCGATCGGGCGCAGCTGCTGACCTTGACGGCGCCCGAGATGACGGTGCTCGTCGGCGGGTTGCGGGTGCTCGGCGCCAACACCGGCAAGTCGAAGCACGGGGTGTTCACCGACAGGCCGGGCACGTTGACCAACGATTTCTTCGTCAACCTGCTCAGCATGAACACGGTCTGGGATCCGGCCGCCGGCTCCGATGAAGTCTACGAAGCGCGCGACCGCAAGACCAAGGCGGTCAAGTGGACCGGCACCCGCGCAGATCTGATCTTCGGCTCGCACGCGCAGTTGCGTGCGCTTGCCGAGGTCTACGGGTCGGCGGACGCCGGGCAGAAGTTCGTTAGGGATTTCGTCGCGGCCTGGACCAAGGTGATGAACGCCGACCGCTTCGATCTTGCCCGGGGCTGAGGCGGCAAGTGATTCTCTAATTTAACAAAAAGGCGCGGGCCTTGACCCGCGCCTTTTTGTATTGAAGCCTTCGAAAATCAGTCTTTCTCGAAGATGCGGGTCTTGGCGACCACGCCGGCGATGGCGCCGCCGATCAGCGGTGCGACAATGAACAGCCAGAGCTGGCCAATCGCGACACTTCCTGAAAACAGCGCCGGGCCGATCGAGCGGGCCGGATTGAGCGACGTGCCGGTCACCGGGATGATGGCGAAGTGCAGCCCCGCCAGCGTCAGGCCGATGACAAGGCCGGCAAAGGCTGTCGTGTGGCTGCCGCTGGTGACGCCGAGGATCACCGTCACGAAGGTGAAGGTTCCGATCAGCTCCCACAGGAACGCCGAGCTGACGCCCCATTTCGTCGCATCCCAGCCATTGGCGCCGAAGCCGCCGGTGTGTCCGCCGACCTGTCCGGAGACGATGATCCACAGCGCCAGCGACGCGATGATGGCGCCGATGATCTGCGCGATCCAATAGGGGATGACGTCCTTGGCCTGCATTCGGCCGGCAAGGAACACGCCGAGCGTCACCGCCGGGTTGAGATGCGCGCCCGAGATCGGGCCGATCGCATAGGCAGCCGCAATCAAGCCGATGCCGAATGCAAGACCGATGCCTTCCTGGCCGAGCGGCAGCGCGCCGCCGAAGCCGCCCGTCACCACCGAAGCCGTGCCGATGAACACCAGTAGAAATGTTCCTAGAACTTCCGCCAGATAAGTCTTCATTGCCCTCTCCTCGTAATTTTCCCGCCGATCCGCTTGCAGTTCTTGGCGAATCACGCAGCGAAAGAGTATCGCAACTTCAAAAGTTTGGAAGCACAAGCATTGCGCCGACTACAGCGCCGCGCGTCCTTTGGGACGCGCAAAGGACGCTGTAGCACTTTGATTTTGCGCATGATCCCTTACCGAAAAATCGATTCCGATTTTCGGGGTCGTGCGCTAGAGCTGTGGGTGCCGACATATCTGCGCTCGATCTGGTGTCCGAGGCTCTCCCCGCTTGTGTGCGCCAGTCGCGCGCTTTAGAGCAGGGCGGAAGTAATTTGCTGAATAACGGAATAAGAAGATGCGACTGGGCGGACGGCTGGCGGCGGCCATCGAAGTGCTGGAGGATATCGGCCGGCGGCACCGACCGGTCGCCGATGCGCTGAAGGACTGGGGCCTGTCGCATCGCTTCGCCGGCGGCGGCGACCGCGCTGCGATCGGCAACATCGTCTATGACGCGCTGCGCCGGAAGCGCTCAGCCGGCTTTTTGCTGGGCGAGGACACGCCGCGCGCCATCGGCTTCGGCGCGCTGCTGCTCGAATGGAACCAGACCGCGCAGTCGCTGAACGAAGCGCTCGACGGCGACAAATTCGCGCCGCCGCTGCTCAGCGCCGACGAGCTGAAGGCGGTCGCCGATAGCAGGCTTGCCGATGCGCCGCCCGCGGTGCGCGCCGACATTCCGGACTGGTGCGAACCGCTTTTCGAACGGGCCTTCGGCGCCAGCTGGGTCGATGAAGGCGCAGCGCTTGCGACGCGTCCGCCGCTCGACCTCAGGGTCAACACGCTGCGGGCCGATCGCAGCAAGGTGCTCGCCGAGCTGGCCGAGACCGATGCCAAGGCTGCAAGGATCGCGCCGCACGGCATCCGCATCCCGCCGATCGCAGGTGACGGCAGGCACCCGAACGTGCAGGCGGAACCGGCCTTCCAGAAAGGCTGGTTCGAGGTTCAGGACGAAGGCTCGCAGATCGCCGCCACGCTGGCTGGCGCCGAGGCTGGGATGCAGGTCCTCGACTTTTGCGCCGGCGCCGGCGGCAAGACGCTGGCACTGTCGGCGGCGATGGACAATCGTGGCCAGGTGTTTGCCCATGATGCCGAAAAGGCGCGGCTGGCGCCGATCTTCGACCGCATCCGCCGCTCGGAAAACCGCAACGTGCAAATCGTCACCAAGCCGACGGAGCTCAGCACCCTCTCGGGCCACATGGATATCGTCCTGGTCGACGCACCGTGCACCGGCAGCGGCACCTGGCGGCGCCGGCCCGATGCCAAATGGCGGCTGACGCAGAGACAGCTCGATGCACGCAAAGGCGAGCAATCGGCGATCCTCGACGCGGCCAACGCCTTCGTCAAACCGGGCGGGCTGCTGGTCTATATCACCTGCTCGGTGTTCGACGAGGAGAATGGAGAACAGGTCGTAGCCTTCCAGGATCGTAACAGCGACTTTATTCTAGTCGATCACCGCCAGCTCTGGGACAGCCGCTTTCCGGGCCACGAGGCGGCCGCGCGTATCGGCGCCGCAGGCGGCATTTCGCTGTCGCCGGCGCTGAGCGGTACCGATGGGTTTTATGTCTGCGCGCTGCGCAAGGGCGGCTGAACCTTGCCAGCGGACTTGATTGTTGCAGTGCAGCAATAGCGATTGCCTGCCGCTCATGCCTCTGCAATAAGCTTTTCAGACAGGAGCGCGACAAGCCATGGCTGCAAAGATCGTACCCGCCCCCGACTATGAGGATCGCGTCAGGACGTCCTTCGCGCGGCAGAACGCCATGATGACCATCGGCGCCGAGCTGACGCTGGTGACGCCCGGCATCATCGAGATCGAGATGCCCTATTCGGCGGCGCTGACCCAGCAGCATGGCTTCCTCCATGCCGGCGTCATTTCGACGGCGCTGGACTCGGCCTGCGGCTATGCGGCATTCTCGCTGATGCCGGAGAACTCCGGCGTGCTGACCATCGAGTTCAAGGTCAACCTGCTGGCGCCGGGCCGGGGCGAGCGCTTCCTGTTCCGCGGCTCGGTGACAAAGCCCGGCCGCACCATCATCGTCGCCGACGGCCAGGCCTATGCCTTCGCTGTCGACGGCGAGGCCAAGCTGATCGCCACCATGACCGGAACGATGATGACGGTGGTCGGTCGCGATGGCATCGAAGGCTGATCCGATGCGCAAGGCGGTCAGGATTGCGGGTAGGGACGTCCTCTTCGTGATGGCGGCGCAGGCCGAATACGGTCCGCATCTGCAGCGGCTTTTCACGCCTGTCATGACAGGGGTGGGGCCGGTCGAGGCGGGTGTCAGGCTGGGCGCGGAACTGTCATGGCTGAAGTCTGAAAAGGCGCTGCCGGACCTCGTCGTGTCGCTCGGTTCGGCTGGGAGCCGGACGCTGGAGCAGACGGAAATCTACCAGGCCGTTTCGGTCGCCTACCGCGACATCGACGCCTCGCCACTGGGGTTCGAGAAGGGCGCGACGCCGTTTCTCGACCTGCCGGTGACCGTGCCGCTGCCGTTCAGGATTCCTGATATAAGAGAGGCGACGCTGTCGACCGGCGCGGCGATCATTTCCGGCAGCGCCTACGATGCGATTGCGCAGGACATGGTCGACATGGAGACCTTCGCCTGCCTGCGTGCCTGCCAACTGTTCGGCGTGCCGCTCGTCGGCCTGCGCGGCATTTCCGACGGGGCTGCCGATCTCAGGCATGTCGGCGACTGGAAGGAGTATCTCCACGTCATCGACGAGAAGCTGGCGGATGCGGTCATGCGGCTGGAACAGGCGATCGGGTCCGGCGCCCTGGAATTCGGACCATCGCATGAGGACGCGAAATCGGATTGAGAGCCGCCTCTCAGCCCATTGCGCCGACTCGTTTCTTTCTCTAAACGCTCGCCATGAAGATAGCCAATCACCCCGACACCGTCCTGATTGTCGATTTCGGCAGCCAGTTCACGCAGCTCATCGCCAGGCGCATCCGCGAGGCCGGCGTGTTTTCCGAGATCGTGCCGTTCCAGTCGGCCGAAGCGGCGTTCAAGCGCATCAAGCCGAAGGCGGTGATCCTGTCCGGCGGCCCGGCCTCGACCGGCGACATCGGCAGCCCGCGCGCCCCGCAGATCGTCTTCGATGCCGGTGTGCCGGTGCTCGGCATCTGCTATGGCCAGATGGCCATGTGCGTGCAGATGGGCGGCGTCGCCGAAAGCTCCGACCATCGCGAATTCGGCCGTGCCTTCGTCGAGATCCAGAAGGACAGCCCGCTGTTTGAGGGCCTGTGGGCGCCCGGCCAGCGGCACCAGGTGTGGATGAGCCACGGCGACCGCGTCATCTCCTTGCCCAAGGGATTCGAGGTGTTCGGAAAATCAGAGGGCTCGCCCTTCGCCATCTTCGGCAATGTCGAGCGCAAGATGTACGGCATCATGTTCCACCCCGAAGTGGTGCACACGCCAGACGGCGCCCGGCTGCTCCAAAACTTCGTCCACAAGATCGCCGGCATAGAAGGTGACTGGACCATGCGCGCCTACCGCGAGCACGCGGTCGAGACGATCCGCAAGCAGGTCGGCAAGGGCAAGGTCATCTGCGCGCTATCGGGCGGCGTCGATTCCTCGGTCGCAGCACTCCTGATCCACGAGGCGGTCGGCGATCAGCTTACCTGTATCCTCGTCGACCACGGGCTGATGCGCAAGGACGAGGCTGCTGGCGTGGTGGAGATGTTTCGCCAGCACTACAATCTGCCGCTCATGCTGGTCGACGCTTCGGACCGTTTTATCGGCGCGCTCGAAGGCGAGTCGGACCCGGAAAAGAAGCGCAAGACCATCGGCCGGCTGTTCATCGAGGTGTTCGAGGAAGAGGCCGAGAAACTCGGCGGCGCCGATTTCCTGGCGCAGGGCACGCTCTATCCCGATGTCATCGAAAGCGTCTCCTTCACCGGCGGCCCGTCGGTGACGATCAAGTCGCACCACAATGTCGGCGGCCTGCCTGAGCGCATGAACATGCAGCTCGTCGAGCCGCTGCGCGAACTGTTCAAGGACGAGGTGAGGGCGCTCGGCAAGGAACTCGGCCTGCCCGACAGCTTCATCGGCCGGCACCCGTTTCCCGGTCCTGGTCTCGCCATCCGCTGCCCGGGCGGCATCTCTCGCGAAAAGCTGGAGATACTGCGCGAGGCCGACGCCATCTATCTCGACGAGATCCGCAAGGCCGGCCTCTACGACGCCATCTGGCAGGCTTTCGTCGTGCTGCTGCCGGTGCAGACCGTCGGTGTGATGGGCGATGGCCGCACCTATGAATTCGTCTGCGCGCTGCGCGCCGTCACTTCGGTCGACGGCATGACCGCGGATTTCTACCACTACGACATGGCGTTCCTGGGCGCCGCCGCCACCCGCATCATCAACGAGGTGCGCGGCATCAACCGCGTCGTCTACGACGTGACCAGCAAGCCGCCCGGCACAATCGAGTGGGAGTGAGGGATAAAAACGGCGGCAATAGCGTAGTTTCGGCGGTGCTTTTCGCCTCCGCTTAATTGCCGCTCCCATCCGTCTTTCACTTCCATTGAATTCGCCTACTCCATTTCTTTCCTACAGGATCGATCTGCGCCCGCTTCGGGATGGTGTAAAGCCGCTTCCATTGGCGGGAGTGCTCTGGCGTAGAATAGCGTGCACAAAGGCGGGTCTGCTTCGAGCCCCGTTGTTGTCGTCGGTCAGGAGTGTGCACGGCGATCCCGAAACCGGCCGTTCCGCATGCGGCCTGAGAAGCGGTACACTCACGTTTTCAGCTTGGACTTTGCAGCCATTCCCGCTTGCACCGTTGTACGTCGGTTTGCGACAGAAGCCGACGTTCCCGCATTTACCCCCATTCTCCCCCTAAACGAGCAAGACCCGGCAAGCGTCGCCGCGATCTACTGCGCGTCAGTCGCGCGATATGGACAGCCCCGCTAAAAGTGGGGCGTAGGCGGCGAGTCTGCGGGATACGAACTCGGTGAAGAGCCGCACGCGCTTCGTCTTGCGTGTCTCCCCCTGAGTGAGAACCCAGATCGGTCCATACAGGTGTAGGTTGGTACCTGGCACCCTCTCCAATAAGGGATCGGCATCTCCGACGAAACACGGGAGCGTCGTGATGCCTATACCTTGCCGGACCGCCGCGATCTGCGCTTCGAAATCCATAGTCCGGAACGGAGTCCCAGTCGTGCGAAGTTCTCCCTGGCGGGTCCAGTCCGGTACTCCATGACCACTTATGGCGATCCACCTGGGATCCGGCCCGCCCGCCTGCCACTCGGCCAGTCGATCGCCGGACATGTAGAAGCCGCCGTACAGCTCCGGTCCCTTCAGACCGTGAAGATTGAGCGGCAAGGCTTCGCGGTCATAGACGACACGGATCGCCACGTCGGCCTCTCGGTTGGTCAGATTTGCCAGCTCGCCGGACGACAGGATTTCCATCTCGATGTCCGGATGCAGGCGTACGAAATCCGCGAAGTTCGGCATTAGCAGGTGTGCTGCGAGGGGCGCCGGCAGCGTCACCCGCAGAAGCCCGCGCACGCTTTGATCGCGCCCCAAGACGCGCGTTTCCAGCTGGTGCGACGACGCTTGCATCTGGTCCGCGAACTCGAGGACCTCCTCGCCCGCAGCTGTTAAGCGGTAGCCCGAAGGCAGCTTTTCGAACATCTGCGCCCCGAGGCGGTCCTCGAGCTGGGCGATGCGTCGCAGCACGGTCGCGTGGTTCACTCCGAGACGTTTGGCGGCGGCCCGCACTGAGCCTCCTTGCGCGGCGGCGAGAAAGTAGCGAACGTCATCCCAGTCGATCATGGTGCATTCCCGCGCCGCGCAGTGAGGCTTCCGAAGCTCACTCTAACATACAGAGTCGGATTTTGCGCGAACATCGCGGCGTCTGGTTATCGGTATGGATCGTTTTCGCACCACCGATGTGTGCGATTGCTCACTGCCTGGCTGACTTCGGCAGGGCCATGTTGAGCCTCTCGGAAAGACCTCCCGTACAGCCAAAGTCCCGAGATGGCGAAACGAAGGATACACGATATGACCAGATTGAAAGGAAAGACCGCCGTCATCACCGGTGGCGCCACCGGCATCGGCCTCGCCGCTGCAAAGCGCTTCATCGAGGAGGGCGCTTTCGTCTTCATCTTCGGCCGTCGGCAGGATGCGCTCGACGCCGCCCTCGTCGAGCTCGGGTCCAATGCCCGCGCGGTGCAGGGCTCGGTCTCCGATGAGGCCGATCTCGACAAGCTTTACGCGGCGGTGAAGACCGAGCGTGGAACCCTCGACATCGTCTTTGCGAACGCCGGGGTAGGAAGCCAGCTTAAGCTCGGCGAGATCACCGCCGAGCACATCGACGAAACCTTCGACGTCAATGTGAAGGGTACGATCTTCACCATCCAGAAGGCGCTGCCGCTGATGGGCGAAGGCGGCTCAATCATCCTGACCGGATCGAGCGCAGGCACCACGGGCGCCCCGGCATTCACTGCCTACAGCGCGAGCAAGGCGGCAGTGCGCAACCTCGCGCGGACCTGGGCGGAGGATCTGAAGGGCACCGGCATCCGCGTAAACGTGCTGTCGCCCGGGGCGATAGCGACCGAACTCGCGACCGAAGCGTTGGGCGAGGAGGGCCTGAAGGCCTACGGCTCGATGACTGCATTCCAGCGCATGGGCAATCCGACGGAGCTCGGGGCGGCTGCTGCCTTCCTCGCCTCATCGGACAGCAGCTTCATGACCGCCAGCGAGGTAGCCGTTGACGGCGGCCTAGCGCAACTCTGACGCGCTACACCTGGACGGGTTCCGTCGATACTCGGAGCCCGACCGGCGTGGGAAAATAAAGGAGAATAAATATGAGCTACGCAATTGTCGGCTTCGGCAATATCGGCAAGGCCCTAGCCAAGGCATTTGCCCGCAAGGGCATCGAAGTATCCGTCGCAACCACGCGCGACCCGGAAAGCTTTGCATCCGATGCGGCCGCGATCGGGCCTACGATCGTTCCCAAAAAGCTGGCGGAAGCGGTCAAGGCAGACATCATCTTTTTGGCCGTGCGTTTCGACTCGCACCCGGACGTCGCGAAGGCACTTCCCACCTGGCAGGGGAAGACCATCGTCGATGTGACCAATGCCTATGGCGTGCCCCCTGAGCAACTGGGCGGACAGCCTTCTTCCAAGTTCATTGCGCAGGCGTTCTCTGGTGGAAGACTGGTCAAGGGCTTCAACCATTTGGTCGCCGCGGTCCTTGACCAGGATCCGGCCGTAAAGGGTGGCAGGAGAGTCATATTCCTCGCGAGCGATGATGAAGGCGCTGCAGTGGAGATTGGTACACTCGCGGAAAATCTCGGCTTCGCGCCGATCAAACTAGGCGGGCTTTCGGAAGGCGGACTGCTCGTGCAGGCGCGCGGGAACAGCTGGGGCCGGCTGATCTTCAAGGACCTGGTCAAGTTCGACTGATGAACATGACGTCCCCACCGGCAGGGACACGATGCACGCATCGGATCGTGCTCGATCCGATGCGTGCGGCCGAGGTGACGCCTGGAAGCAAAGGATGAAGTGCTCCGCCTCTCGTCAGCAGTATGATGGATACTCAGTTTTGACGGTCGAGCGCAGCAGAAGCCGATCCGGTCGACGGGTTCGCCAGAATGGCGCCCGTAATGATGCGAAAGAGATGATCGGCCCGCGGCGCGAATGAGGGTTGGTCGACCGCCCAGCCGAGAGCCGTCATCAGGGCGAACAGGTCATCCCCATTCATGTCGGGCCGCGCCGCGCCTTCGGCCTGTGCACGGAGCAGCAGTCGCGCGCTCGCCGAGTGCACCGCAGCGCATGAAGCATAAAGAGCGGAGTCCGGGTTCGTGTGGGCGGCGGCCATCATGGCGACGACGCCCCTATAGCTTTGGGCGAACACCAACCATTCCTGGAACCAGGAGATGAGCGCTTCGTCAGGTGAGTTCGACGTTTCGAGTTCATCTGCCCTCTTAGTCAGTGCGTCCAGATTCGTACACAGCAACGCTTCGAACAAGGCTTCTCGCGTCGGGAAATGACGCAGCAGCGTGGCCAACCCGACGTCGGCCCGGCGGGCGATATCGCGCATGGACGCATTGATACCGTGCTCGGTGACGACGTCACGCGCGACCGCGAGGATATGGTTGTAATTTTTTTTTGCGTCGGCTCGCATGAGATGCCTTGATAACCGGATCGGTGATCCGTATATGTGGATCGGTGATCCGATTGTTAAGCGGATCGGTGAACCACTAAATAGAGTGCGTCTGCACAAATGGCAACAAAGGCGCTGCCCGCCCCGCGAGGAAAATGAACATGAGCACCATCAGCATCATCGGCTCAGGCGGTATGGCCGCAGCGATCGGCGGCCTTGCCGCCAAAGCCGGACACAGCGTCGAGGTGATGAGTCGCGACGCCGCCAAGGCGCGGGCGCTGGCCGAGCAGGTTGGAGCCGGCGCGACGACCGGAACGTTTGGCGCCGCTCCGGTCGGGGACATCGTCATCTTGGCGGTGCCTTTTTCGGCCGTTCTCGACGTGGTGAAGCAGTACGGCGAGAAGCTGGCAGGCAAGCTCCTCGTCGACATCACCAACCCCATCAAATCCGACTTCAGGGTTTTCTTGACTCCTGAAGACAGTTTCGGCGCGCAGGAGATCGCCAAGGTTGCTCCTGCCAATGCCACTATCGTCAAGGCGTTCAACACCCAGAACGCCCAGGTCCTGGCTGTCGGTCCAATCGGGGGCCATCCATTGGACGTGTTCATCGCCGGGGACGACTCTCAGGCGAAGGCGCGCGTCTCGGCGTTCATCGACAGCCTCGGACTACGTCCGATGGATACCGGGCGGCTGATTATGGCGCGGACGTTAGAGCACGCCTGCATGCTGTGGCTGGGCCTCATGACCCACTCCATCAAACACACCAACTTCTCAATCCGCGTCAGCCTCCTCGGCTGAGCCCACGGCACCACGTCTCGCATCACATTACCCAAGGAGCAGCAGTATGCGCGTTTTAGTTACTGGCGGGACCGGCCATATCGGTTCGTATATCATCCCCGAGCTCATCGCGGCCGGACATGAGGTCATTGGCCTGGCCCGATCGGACACATCCGCGACTGCGGTGTCGGCGCTCGGCGCCAAGGTACGTCGCGGGGATATCACCGACCTCGACGGGCTCAAGGCCGCGGCGGCGGAGTCCGACGGCGTCATCCACGTCGCGCACCGGCAAGACCTGCTGCCCTCTGGCGGGATCGACGCCGTGGCCGCCGCGGAACTCCAGATCATGCTCGCCTACGGCGAGGCGCTGGCGGGGACCGGAAAGCCGCTCGTCGTCTCGGGGAGCATCGGCTCGCCGGGGTGGGAAAACCTGGGCCGGCCAGCCACCGAGGAAGATCCGGCTCTTCCCGGCGGCGATGCATACAAGGGCACCCTGCGGGTTCGTAACGCCGTGGAACTCGCCGTGATCGGCTTAGCGGGACGGGGCGTGCGGTCTTCGGTCGTCCGAATTCCTCCCATCGCGCACAGCACGACCGATGCCGGCTTCCTCCAGCTGCTGATCGGTCTCGCGAAGGAGAAGGGCGTTATCGGTTACCCCGGAGACGGCGCGAACCTCTGGCCGGCTGTGCATGCCCGCGACTTGGCCTCCCTGTTCCGCCTGGCGCTGGAGAAGGGGCCGGCTGGCAAATATTGGCACGGGATTGAGCGCGACGGCATCCGGTTCCGCGAGATCGCTGAGGCCATTGGCAGCCGTATGGGCGTACCCGCTGTGCCCATCCCTGCGGACGTACTGATGTTGCCTGGCTTCTTCGGCTTTCTCGCGAATTTGGTCACGCTGAACCTTCCGGCGTCCAACGCCATCACCCGCCAGACTCTCGGCTGGGATCCAGTTCAGCCGGGCCTGATCGAGGACCTCGACAACGGCCATTACTTCCCGGCGGGCCGTATCGCGATCCCGTAATTCGTCAAACCAATAAACGGGATCCCCCGTCTAGAGACCACCAGCAATAACCCCATCTCAATAGGAGACTGCACATGAGCATTATCAGCATCATTGGCTCTGGAACTATGGCCACGGCGATTGCCGGCCGTGTCGCCAAGGCTGGACACACTGTCGAGGTGGTCGGCCGCGACCCCGCCAAGGCGCGGGCGCTCGCCGACCAACTTGGAGCCGGAGCGACCACTGGGACATACGGAGCCGCCCCCGCGGGCGACATCGTCATCCTCGCCGTGCCGTACAGCGGTGCAGCGGCGGCGGTGGCCGACTTTGGGAAAGCGCTCGATGGCAAGGTGATCGTCGACATCGCCAACCCGGTTGCCCCCGACCTCTCGGGCCTCGTCACGCCCCACGGCAGCTCTGGCGCGCAGGAGACCGCAAAGGGCCTCCCCGCCGGCGCGCATGTTGTGAAGGCGTTCAACACGATCTTTGGTCACGTGCTTGCGAAGGGTGGACGCCTCGACGCGTTCATCGCAGCCGACGATGCGGAGGCGAAAGCGCGCGTCTCGACGTTCCTCGAAAGTCTCGGGCTGCGTCCGCTCGACGTGGGCGGCTTGCACATGGCCCAGACGCTGGAGGCGCTCGGTTTGATGATGATTGGCCTCGCCAAAAACGGCGCTGGCACCTGGGACTTCGCCATGAACGTCGATATCGGCTGAATCACCGACATCAGCCCTCACCGGCAGATCCGCAACACCACTGGAAGCAAGTCATCCGATGGCTGTCGTCACCCGATGAGTCGGGCGTGCTGTCGGGTGCCATGTGGTTCGCATGGTCAATGCGGCTCGGAAACACATAGTCGGCAATAGCACCGCCCCGACGTTCGAGCCATGCTAATAGGCTGAAGCGCACATCGGAGGTCAATTCGAATTAGACCGGTCGGCCGGTCTTCTGCTGCACTACAGCCAAGGAATCGATCATGATCACTCCCTTCCAGATTCCCTATGATGCGGACCAGACCGCTGACCTTCGTAGCCGCCTCGCACGGACGCGTTGGGCCGACGCGGTAACTGACGACTGGACCATGGGAACCGAGCGCGGCGTCCTCAACCGGTTCATCGATTTCTGGCGTGACGGCTATGACTGGGCGCAGCGGCGAGACCGGCTTAACCAGCTTCCCCATTTCTGGACGACGGTCGACGGCCATGGCATACACTTTCTGCATTTTCGCAGCGGACAAAGTGGATCTATCCCGCTACTGCTGATGAACGGGTGGCCGTCCAGCTTCGTGGAGTTTCAGCGTATAGCGCCGCTGCTTACCCAGGGAACGCCGGCATTCGATGTCGTGATCCCCACCATGCCCGGCTTCGGCTACTCGGACAGGCCAACCCGGCCCTACGAGGCGGAGCCCAGTGACCTTTATCCGAAGCTAATGACGATGCTAGGCTATGGGCGGTTCGTCGTGGCCGGGACTGACATCGGCTCCGGCCTTGCCACCCGGATAGCCCTTCGGCATGCGGCGCGTTTGCTGGCTCTGCATGTCTCGGCGGTCGCGCTGAAGCCGATTCCAGAAGATGCGTCGCCCCTGTCGAAAGCCGAGATCGACTATGACGAGCGCCTCCAACTGTGGAGCCGGGAGGAAGGGGGCTATCAGGCGATCCAGAGCTCGAGGCCACAAACTCTCGCCTTTGGGCTTGCCGACAGTCCTGTTGGCCTCGCCTCGTGGATTGTCGAGAAATTCCGGGCCTGGACGGACTGCGATGGCGACATCCTCTCTGTCTGGCCACTCGAAGCCTTGACTGACACTCTGACGATCTACTGGATGACCAACACGATCGGGTCGTCTGTCCGCTACTATTACGACGCCGCCCGGCTGCGGCCGCCGCTGCGGGCAGATGACTTCGTGCATGTCCCCACCGCCGTCGCTATGTGGCCACATGATCTGACGCTCGCGCCGCGCGAGCGGGCGGAGCGGCTCTACAATGTGCGGAGCTACACCGTCTTTCCGCGTGGCGGGCATTTTCCGGCCTGGGAAACGCCGGAACTCTACGCCGACGATTTGCGAAAGATCGCGCTCGCCGCGATCTGAACGAACAAGCGTGTTCCGCTTCACTCACGAGCGGGCACGGCTCGTGGAGATTGCCCGCCAGCGGTGTGCCGAGCAGGCGCGGCTGGCCAAGCTCGAAGAACAGCGGGTAGAATATCTCGATCGCAAGCTCGCGCAGGCAGAGCCGCGTGATCGACTACGGACGTTTCTGACGACGCTTCCCGCTGACCCCGTCTCCGAGGAAGCGTCTGCCTTTCATGCTTTCATCGAATGGGCCCGACCGCGGCTGAAGAAGATGGACGCCCAACTGCAACTCGCGACGATAGCCGCTGAGGCGGCGGAAATGGAAGCCTTCGCACCAACTGACGATGCCAACGGTCTGCAACGATAAGCCATCGCATCCATGGGATGCGATGGCTTCAGTGTTAGTCCGATGACCTATCAGTCTGTTTGACCGGCCGGGCTTTGCGCTGATGGACATCCGGCCCGGGCGCGATCTTCGCTCGGCCCTCAAGACAGGTCTGGCGGCGCTGCTCCAGCCACGCTTCGACCTCCTCCAGGTCCCACACGATGCATCGCGGCGTGAGATTGAAGCGGCGAGGGAATTCCTCGCGTTTTTCCATTTCATAGATCGTGCTGTCGGCGAGCGGTACGATGAGCCGGAGCTCATTCCGTCGGATGTTTCGTGGTAGCCCGGTCAGCACGGTGGCGGGACCGGAATATCCCACCGGGTCTTTGTCGTCGTAATCCTGATACGGTATCGTCAGGATGCGAACGCGATCTGGCTTCTTGGTCATGTTTATCCTCCGTGGTTGAAGGATGTTTGATGCCGCTGCGGCTTTGCCTGGTCGCGTAGCTATCGTTGGTCGGGAACCTGACGGTACTTTTGGGTGTGCTCACGTTTCGAATGTCAGGCCTGGAAAGGCAGGCCGAGAGCCAATAGTAGTCGATAGATCGCTCGTGGGGGTTGGCCAAAATTCGCCAACTAAATCAGAACGGTAGGATCCTGACGGGTCCTAGGCCGGTAGTATTTGGACCGAAAAAATATTTTCTTGGGAAAATTCAATTAGTTAGCATAGGGCCGAACGATCGAGTGGGAGTGAAGTACCGTGGAGTAGATTGGAGTACTGTCGGATACATTCGGAAATTGTTGGTCCCCGATAGTGGGCGATAGTTCGCGGGCGATTCTGCAAGAACGAGCAGCAGTTTTGCAGATCGGCGATAGACCTTGCGATTGTGTGTCGAGATGTTCAAGGGGATCGATACACCGCGCCGTTCACGGCACATGCTTCGGATTGGGATTGGAGCGCCGATAAAAATCCTCGGACAATAGACCTCATGTTCCGGGGATTTGTATCAGGGTCTAAGCCCGGTCGAGACCAACGAGACGAGCACAAGGCCGCCGAGCACAGCGAAAAGGGCGCCATAGCTGAATACGCTCTCGTGCCCCCGTAGTTCCAGAGTGCTCCCGCAATGAGGCTGGCGACGAGCTGCATGACGCCGACCGTCGTGCTGTACCAGCCAATGCCGCTTGCCCGCAGATGCTGGCACAAAATCCGCGGCGAACGTTGAAGTCGGCAACCGCGGCATCAGGCCTTAAAGAAGGCCAGCAGGTCCGCCTTGATGATGTCTGCGTGGGGCGTGGGCTGCCGTGCGGCAGATCCTTGTAGACCTTCGGCGTGCCGTTCTTCAGCAGCTTGGCCGACGGCGGACCTAAGTCGGCGAGCGGAACAATTTTGGCGTCCTGCTACGCGACGAAACGGACCACGCCGCCATCCACCCGTAAAGCCGCGCCGGTTGTCGCCGAAGCCTGCTCCGAGCATGCGTAGATGATCATGTTGGCTACCTCGTCGGTGGTCGCGAAGCGTTGGATGAGGGTGGTCGGACGCATCGCCTTCAGGAAGCCCTGCTCGGCTTCCTGAAGCGTGATCCCGTTTGCGTCAGCCCGCTTCGCCATGAAGTCGCCCAGGATCTCAGAGCGGGTGGGTCCCGGCAGGACGGCGTTGACGGTGACGCCCGTGCCCGCGACCGCCTCGGCAAGCCCGCGCGAGACCGCGAGTTGAGCTGTCTTAGTCATGCCGTAGTCAAGCATTTCCTTGGGGATGTTGACTGCGGACTCGCTACTTACAAACACGACGCGGCCCCAGCCTTTCGCCACCATCCGCGGCAGATAATGACGGGTCACGCGCACGCCACTCATTACATTCAACTGGAAGAGACCAAGCCAGTCCTCGTCCGGGATCTTCGCGATGTCCTCGACGCCACTGTAGCCCCGGATGTGAGCCGTGCCCACGTTGTTCACAAGGATATCGGCGTCCGGCGCCTGCGCGATCAAGGCTTCGGCACCCTCCGTTGTCGCAAGATCGGCGGCGATACCCGAGATGTCGCTTCCGGGAAAGGCCTGTCGCATCTGCCGTACCGCCTCGTCAATCCGGACGTATCCACGGCCGTTGATGACGACCGATGCGCCGGCACGGGCTAGTCCCTCCGCGGTAGCACGGCCGATGCCTGCCGTTGACCCCGTAACGATCGCCTTGCGGCCCTTCAGTTCGATATTCATGTTATTTCATCTCCAAATTATAGGTGAACAAGGCGATCGATCCACTGATCCAGGCTGGAAGCGCAGATTGTCGCCCGTCGAGTACGGGCAACATCCGGACGAAGGCAGCGTTGGGAAGCGTGGATAGCGCCAGGACAGGGGCGTCAGCTCGCTTTCTTTGCTGCTTCAGCCTCCGCTGCGCGGGCGAGGCTTTCGACCCACTCCTGGTGATAGCGGTAGAGCGCGCCGGGATGCTTGTGCCCGAGAAGGTCCAGAAACCAGGCTCCCTGTTGCGTCTCCTCGGTCAGGACATGGCAACCATCGTTAGTCGGCGTGATAACCCAGCCGTGATATGCGCTCGAGCCGGTCTCATCGCCTTCGACTGTCGTCGCCCAAGCGAGCCGGCGCAAGGGCTCGAACTCGGTCACGACAAGGCTCATCGGGAATCCGACGGTGACTCGACTGTACGTGGTTCCGAGCGCCAGTTCCGCCTCACCTGTCAGGATCTTGACCTGGTCTTCGGCAGGAAAGTAGCTCAGCCAATTCTCGGCATCGACGAGCAGCTTCCAGACCACTTCAGGCGGCGCCTTAACGTCGATGTCGTTCAGCGCATAGATGGCCGACGTTCTGGGGTCATACCGCTCCGGCCAGATTACATGGTCGTACATGGTTCATTTGTCCTTTTTGAACAGGTCCTGGAAGATCAATGGCGCCCAGCTCTTGTCCCGCGCCTGCACTAGCTGACCGCCTTCCGCGATCTTGCCGAGGCTAACCGGCCCATACGCCGTCAGGCCCAGCCCAACCTTCGCGACTTTGTGGCGTTCAAATATTCGGTCGCGCGCTGCTCGAAGAAATTGGCGCGCGCGACCAGTTCTCGGCGCCGATCGCACGGTCGTAGATTGATTACTGCTCCTTCTTGAACAAATCCTGGAAGATGAGCTGGCCCCAAGTGCGGCCGCGTGCGTGCACCAGCGCGCCACCCTCGTTGAGCTTTCCCAGCTTGACGGGTGCGAACCCGAGTTGTTTGGCCAAGGTCGCCACGGGAGCGATCGCGTCCTCGTCGTCGCTCGTCAGAAAGACGACCCGGTGGCCGCCCTCGACGAGCGGATCGGCAGCCAGGGTGGCCGCAATCAGGTGATTGAAACCTTTCACGAGCTTGGCGCCGGTGAACGCTTTCGCGATGACGGCGGAGGACGGGAGGCCGTCCAGCTCTTCAGGGACTGGAAACATGTTCGTCGCGTCGATGACTGTCTTGCCTTCCCAGCTCGGCAGGGCCTTCGCAACCTCGCGATGCTCCCCGAACGGGACCGCCAAGATGATTGTGTCGGCCTCAAGCGCATCCCGCAGCGACTTGGCGACGACCGTGGGTCCGATCGCCCGAGCTTGCGGCGCCAACGCCTCGGGCGGACGGCGGCTCGCGACGGTCACCTTGATGTTTTTACGGGCAAAGGCGTGGGCGAGGGCCTGGCCTACCTTACCGAATCCTACAATTGCGTAGCTCATAATACTTCTCCGATCCGTGTTGGTATTGATTCCCCGGCCTTCAACGGCGCTGGGTTATCCGTTCTGCTGTGTGGCGACCTTTGCGTAGACGTCGCGTCGTGAACCATGGACACGCTAGTTCCCGCCGGTCAGCCGCCTCCCGCGATCCGGCGCGATTTCAGATAGCCGAGAAGCCGCCGTCGACAGACAACTCCACCCCATTCACGAAGCTCGAATCGTCTGAAGCAAGAAACAGCGCGACCGCCGCAATTTCCTCAGGACGACCCATCTTTCCCCGCGGGATCAGGGATTCGAACATCTGCTTCGCCTCCTCGGTGAGAACTTGGTCCTGCATCAGTGTGGCGATCGGCCCCGGGTGCAGCACGTTCACCCGAATATTCCTGCCCTTCAGCTCGTTGAGCCACCCGCGCGCGAATGCGTGCAGCGCCGCCTTGCTCGCCGCATACACGCTGTAACCAGGAAAACCTTTGATCGAAGCAACTGACCCGGTCATGAAGATCGATCCGCCATCGTTGAACAGCGGCAACGCCTTCTGAACCGTAAACAGCGTGCCACGCGTATTCAGGCCGAAGGTCGCATCGAAATGCTGCTCGGTAATCTCGCCCAGTGGGACGGCTTCGCCCGTGCCGGCGCTCGCGTACAGGACGTCGATCTTGCCCTTTTCCCGCTTGACTGTATCGAACAGGCGGTCGAGGTCGTCGAGATTGGACGCGTCGCCGCGCACGCCGGTCACGTTCCGGCCGATCAGCTTGACGGCCTCGTCCAGCGCCTCCTGCCTCCGGCCCGTGATGAAAACATAGGCGCCTTCTTCAACGAACCGCTTGGCGCTCGCCAGCGCCAAGCCGCTCGATCCACCCGTGATGACTGCAACCTTACCGCCAAGCTTTCCCATGACTTCTCCTGTCGTGGTGTCGGGACAGCATCTGCCTCCGAGACCCTCGAAATGGGTCCGCCGGCGTCAGTTGTTGAGTGCGGAAGCGCGCACATCGGTGGTGCAAAATCGATCCGGCTGGACGACCGACGCCAGCCGCGACGATCGGTGTCCGCTTTTCGCAATTGGGCCGCGCTCGTCGACATAGGCTATGATGACCGCCTGTATTGCTGTTCGATGTGTTAGATACAGACTTTGGAAGGCGCACCGCGCGGTGCCGGATTGCACCATGATCGACTGGGATGACATTCGCTACTTTCTTGCCGTCGCGCGCGGAGGCTCAGTGCGGGCTGCCGCCGAGCGCCTCGGGGTGTATCACTCGACCGTGCTGCGACGCATCGCTCAGCTCGAGGAACGCCTCGGGGCGCAGATGTTCGAAAAGCTGCCTTCGGGCTACCGCCTGACGGCTGCGGGCGAGGAGGTCCTCGAGCTCGCGAACCAGATGGAAGCGTCGTCGCACCAGTTGGAGACGCGCGTCTTCGGTCGCGACCAGAGCGTGCGCGGGCTTCTGCGGGTGACGTTGGCTCCGACCCTTGCGACACATCTGCTCATGCCGGATCTCGCCGATTTCGCGCGTCTGCATCCGGACATCGAGATGGAAATCCTGTCGTCCGGCGAGCTGGCAAATCTGACCAACCGAGAGGCCGACGTGGCGATCCGCGTCGTCTACGACCGCAAAACCCTGCCGCTCAATCTTCACGGACTGAAGGGACCGGAGGTGCTCGGCGGCGTCTACATGTCCCGGGATAGACTAGCCGCATGGCGTGCGGGCGCGCTTGATCCCATCCGGTGGATCGTCATAAGCATGCATGGAATTCCGGATTGGGCCAGCGAGGGTGAGGTTCGCACCACGGAGGTTCCGTTCAGGACTACGGGCGCCGACGCGCAGATCGTTGCTGTACGGCAGGGCCTCGGGATCACGACACTGCCGTGCTTCGTCGGAGATGCCGACCCCCTGCTGGTGAGGGTGCCGGGCACAGACCTGCACATGTACGGAACGCTCTGGCTTCTCACACAGGGGGAAACACGCAAGACGAAGCGCGTGCGGCTCTTCACGGAGTTCGTATCCCGCAGGCTCGCCGCGTACGCTCCGCTTCTCACGGGGCTGTCCATATCGCGCGACTGACGCCCGGCAGGTCGCCGGCGACGCTTGCCGTAATCCGGTCGGAAGCCGAGCTGCGATCGCTTGGAGCGGCGGCGTTCAATCCGCGAATGGTGCGCCGTATCGCAACCAGCGCGAGGGCCACACTACCGACGGACGACGGACTTCACCATCGCTGATGGTCTTTTTGGCAGGCTGGAGACGCCGCTTTTGCGGAGAACTCCGAGGAAAATAGACCAACCGATATCGATAGTCTTTGAAACCGAGCGGATCGCCGAAATTCTCCTTTGAATTCAAGAGCGAGAATTTCTGACGGATCCGGGATACGGTTCTTCATCGTCAGCGGAAAGATTTTCCTCGATGGATCAATGCGTTCTGATGCTTCAGAACAATCGAGTGGGAGTAGGGGGAATCGGCGGCGATAGTGTAGGTTCGGCGGACTTTAAGCTCCGTTCCGTCCGCATCTCGGCTGTTCTTAGCGTTCTTGTTTTTCGGAGCTGCTGAAAGCTGATGCCGATGGATCGAGCAAGCTGCGCTCCAGGGTCGGCACTGCCAAGCGGCAAATCAGGCCGGGAGCCGCCACATTCGCACACGACCTGTACCACGCAATTCCGTTTCCGCGAGTGGATCGCAGGCAAAATTTGGTCCAAGCAGTTTGTGAGTCGCATCCGAAATACGGATTTCATCGGGCTCCGCGGACGTTTGAATACGTGCGGCGAGATTAACGGTCTCGCCCCACAGGTCGTAGGCAAACCGCCTTTTGCCTATGACGCCCGCGACGATTGGTCCTGAGTGAATTCCAATTCTGAGTCTTAGCGGTTCTCCTGCGAAGCGCTCGAGCTTAACCGCCTTCCGCAGTTCAAGTGCATAGTGCGCAAGGGCTTCCGCATGATCGGATCGCGCGACGGGGAGGCCAGCGACCACCATCACACAATCGCCGATTGTCTTGATCTTTTCGCAGCCGTATCGTTCCGAGAGCAGATCCGCCGCCTTGAAGAAGTAATTTAAAATAGCGAGCGTCGTCTCGGCTCCGACGCTCCGCGCTCTTTCCGTAAAGCCGACGATGTCGGCAAAAAGCACACTCACCTCTGCGTGGTTGTCTGCAATTTGTTCGTCCGCTTTTAACCGCTCCGCGATCGACGCTGGAAGAATGTTGAGGAGTAGGCTTTCGGCGCGCTGGTATTCACGCGACAATCCCTCTTGGCTCTGCCTCAACGCCTCGTTCGTCAATTGTAATTTTTCGTTGAGTTGACGCTCCCTCTCTTGCAGGAGTGTCATTTCATAAGCCTTCTGTTGAAGCCGCTGCCTATTGTCGCGTTCGGCGGTGGCGTCAAGAAAGAGCAGCCACACGCAGGCATTGTCAGCAAAAAGATGAAGGTCCGCGACACGCCCGCTGGGCAGTTCGACCATGGCCATATGATATGGCAGCTCCGGGCAAGGCAGCAAGCCTTCCATGAATTCAAGTTGCTCGGCAACAGGCCTACCAATGCGAAGTGATGAGAGTCCGTAATGTTCAACACTACCGCCCTTCGCAGCGATGCAAAGCTGGGCGTCAATTTTCAGGTATGCGACAGAGTGCTCGTTGTAGAAGAAATCGTAAATCCAGCTTCTGACTTCTCTTGGCAATCCATGCATGGTCTATTTGGTGACCATCGAAGCAAGCTGACGAAATGCATCATCAACATGTTCACCCGAAAGCGCGCTTGTTAGATAGATTTGCCATCCAAGTTGCCTCAGTTCGTTAATCTCACTATCCGTTATTGCCCACCGATCGGCCAGATCGGATTTGTTGAACAGCAATACAAACGGCATAGCGCCGAATTCGGCCTCGGCCCGCTCGCGCAGCGTGAGCGCCACGGCAAGTGTAGCGGCGCGGGTTCCATCGACGACAAGCACGAGCCCGCTCGCACCTCGCACATAGCTGACGCGAAATGAGCCGATATCGTCTTCGCCGGCCAAATCCCACAGAATCAGATCCACGGTTTTGTCTGGGAATGCGACGCTCTTCTTGTCGATTTTCACTCCCACCGTGGTCAAGTAGGTTTCTGAAAAGATGCTTTGCACAAACCTGCGAACCAGACTCGTCTTTCCGACAGCGAACCCGCCCAACATGCAGATCTTCTTTTGCAATATCCTGGGCTCCGCCTAGTGGAAGTTTACCGTAACCGAAACTCTGCGATTGGCGGAGCTCCCGGTTCGGCTATTCTCAGTCTCCGCCGGCTCAAAGGTGCCCGCGCCGCGAACCAAAAGCGATTCCGGAGCGACGCCGCGCTTCTTGAGAAGCGCACGAACTGTCTCGGCGCGGGCGGCGCTGATTGACGCGTTGGTCGTCTCACGGCCCACGGCGTCCGAATGGCCAGTCAACATGAACTGTGCTGTTACGCCCGCCTTGCGGGCGTCCTTGGCCAATTCCTTCAACTGATTCGCCAATTTGTCGAGAACTGGCAGTTGCTCTGGTCCCGGTACAGCCTTGCCAGAATCGAAGAAAATGTCGACCGCTTGGATAGCCTCCCTCAAACGAGTGAGTTCCTGAGGGGTCAACTCGCGCAGCTCGGAAATTTCTAGAGAGAGTCCGTCCGCGGCCAGTTGTTGGGCGGCGACCCGCGCCCGATCTATCCAGGCGGCAGGAGCCTCACCCACGAGAACGATGCGATCCTTGATGATCGAAAATCGTACTGAATCCGGCGGGGCCAGCGATGCCATCAGCCGCTTCACCACGAACTTCGGATCAAGGCTCTGATAGAATTGCCACTGCGAATGAACGCGAGCCGGATCAACCCCTGTTCCGGACAGCAGAGCCTGCGGGTCGGCGGCCTGCGGGTCTCTCAGGCCGGCAATATAGAATTGGCCATCGCGCACCTTTTGTTCGGCAACGATGATGCCCGGCTGGGTACTCAGCCGCGACACATAGGCCTGCCAGTGCTCCGCCGCGCGTGCTTCGGGGCTCACATCACGAACCTTGGAGATGTCGAATTCCGGTCCGCCTGCCGAAAGCTGTCGGGCCGCTGCGCGTGCCCGATCTATCCAGGTGTCGGGAGCCTCACCCTCGGCAATGATGCGATCATTGACGATCGAAAGTCGTACTGAATCCAGCGGAGCCAGCGACGCCGTCAGCCGCTTCAGCACGAACTCCGGCTCAAGGCTCTGATAGAATTGCCAGTGTGAATGAACGCGGGCGGGATCGACCTGCGTTCCGGACAACAGTGACTGCGGGTCGGCGGCAAGCGGGTCTCTCAGGCCGGCAATATAGAATTGGCCATCGCGCATTTTTTGTTCGGCAACGATGATGCCCGGCTGGGTACTCAGCCGCGACACATAGGCCTGCCAGCGCTGCCCGGATTGCCAGGAAAGAAAGAACCAACCGCCTGCCGGAATCAAAACCAGCAGGACTGCAGCCACCACCAGCCACGGAAATCCCTGGTTTGAGTCCTCCTGCTTCAGTTCAACGCAGGTCTGCAACTGCATCTCTACGCCGGCCAGCTGCGAACTGTCGCCGTCAAACTGCTCTAAAGCCTGTGAGCATTCATCATGGATGCGAAGCAACACATCGCGAATTATTTCATGTAATTCCTCTGGCGGATTTCCCCGGATCACCGCAACCAACGTCGCAAACGGTCCAACTTCTGACCAGAGACGAAGCTCCCCAAAACGGATAGTGTCCAGGCCGCTCTGTTCTTTCTCGTTAAATGAATCTTTCACAAAATCTTGAATTGCACTAAGCATCGAAGAAATGAGTTGAGGATCTTCGCTAGTTGCATTATCGGCAGTTACATGCGCTATCAAAAGCCCGGAATTGCGGTTAATGAGAAAGACATGTTCTACACGGTAGACAAGTGAATGCTTAAGAACAACTTCTGAGAAGCTTGCTCCAGTTCTCCAAGCTTCAAATCTCCACTTGAGCCCATGCCAGGTAAATATATGTCTTAAAGTTTCATTCAGCGACTGAAAGGTCTGATCGATCTTTTCCCCGATCGACTTGCGAATTGCCGGCAGAAACACCGGGTATAATATATCCGTAAGCGTGCGCGGGCTCTTCTGGATGGACCGTTGCACGGCCCTCTCGACAGCTGGCGCAAGGGCCTCGCCGAGTTGCGCATAAGGCGCGCGTGCGGCTGCACTGGGGAGAACACCCCCAACTGCAGACGCAAGCTGCTCAGGTTCGTCGAGCAGGTGCGTAACTCGTGAAAGCTCCGAAATTTCACGGCCGACCAGCAACTGGCGCAGCGTTTCCATGCGAGGATCGGCGGTTGGAACTCCGTCGAAACGCGCACGATAGTCCGGATCAACGTTCCGGGCAATTTCGACCAACAGACTAGCCAGAGCCTCGCGATCAATCTCTGTATCGTTCGAAGCCGCTTGAGGAAGGCTGATTGGGTCGACGGTCGACGTCAAGTTCCGATCAACTCACTTTCCAGCTACGTTCCGAGTTGCTCTTGCTGCCGACGGGATCCTGATTTAGACATTTTGCAACCTCGACAAACAGGCCAGCCAAAAGATTTCGGTCGGTCTTGACGTTGCTGAGATCGGAAAACATTTTCTCCATTACCATCTGAATGGTTTCATTCTTTTGCTTGATTTCCTCACGCAGCGATTGATCGCTTCGATTTATCCGGTCCGCAACTTCGCGCTCAAGCTCGCTCAATTGATCCGACAACGCGCGCACCTGCTTTTCAAGCGCCTGATTTTGCTCGCGAAGATTCCGGTCAATCTCCTTGTCGGCCTCGGCTCGTGCATTTTTTTCGTTCCGCAATTGCCCCGCAAGCGATTCGACCTGCTTCTTTGCATTTGACTCGTACATTTCCAGATTGCGCTTTGCCTCGGATTCGACATCCTTGAAGCGCTGCAAGAACCGTTCTTCAAGCTTGGAAAAACGGCGGTCATAGTCCTGCATCTGGTTGCCGAACAGCAGATCACGTATCTTGTCGACACCTACAGCGTCGCCGGGGCCTCCGCTCTCGCGAGCCTGGGCCGCCATGAAGGCCAGCCCGTTTCCGTCTGCATTACCTATTAGATTTACGTCCGCTTTATTTGCTGGAGAAGCGCTATTCGAAGATTCCTTGGCCATCCTTGTGCCCCTTCTTTTGAACAACTGCCACAGTGCGAAACTCAGAAACGGACAAGAATGTCAGCAAAATACCCGGCTCGCAAGCCGGAATCTTCTTGACCTAAGCCAATTCGTGCGTCCCTTTTACATCTCTTGGACTAGCAGCAAATAAACGAGCTCCGAATGGTGTAGCTTTCTCATCTCTTGTTATAGATGCCATAATCAGCTAATCTAATCGACAATTGGATGAGATCTACTATCGAATTGAGCAATACAATATTAGGCTATATCTAATGGAGCGCAATTAAGTAGCGCTGACTCATTAGAAATATCTAAATTAGATGATATGGCGGTGCACATACTGCCTCGCATCCGGCTGTATACTGCGACGATCGGCTTCCGATGCGGGCCCAACCGTAGAAGGAAGGTGTTCTTTCGCACGGAGAATGGCTGTTCGAGAGTGCACCTCGGTGTCGAGGCATTTCGGTCGATAGGAGGGGAACAGTAGTCCCGACAACTGCAGTCATTCACACCAAGCTTCCGTGGGCTTGCTTGGTTGCGCCCCGATTGCAAAGGACGTCAGTTTGCCATAGCTATTTCACTCGTACGGCGCCAGGGACCGCAGCTTATGGTCATGGCGCCGATTCCGGGGATCGACATGAGTATGCGGCGTGCTTGCTTTGACGTGCATCTGCGACAGCTGGCGCCCAAGCTCGGCGGCACGGATGCGAATGCTGCGCCAGGCTTCCAGCATCGGTACCACGACAGGAGCAAGCTCCCTTTGCAGCCCAATAGTGGCGTCGCGGCGGCTCGGAAGAATTCGCAGAACACTGTTTGGACACAGCGTCCCTAAGGACCGTTTCCTTTGCCAGGAATTCGCGGGCTATGTTCCGGGAGCCTTGTTCTACCTTCGAACCAGGCGCGGGTAAGACGGCGTGGCGCATAATCCCTTGGTTTCAATCGTGGTTCCTGCGCACAACGCGGAGGCAACGCTGGCGCGCGCACTCGATTGCCTTCTCGATCAGGAAATAGTGGATTGGGAGGCGATCATCATCGACGACGCCTCCACTGACCGCACCTCCGCGATCATCGCCGGTTATGTGGAGCGCGATGCCCGATTTCGGACATTGAACTCTTGCGCGTATAGCGCCGCCGGCGCGCGCAATAGCGGGATTTCGACAGCGCGCGGCCATTGGCTGATGTTTCTGGATGCGGACGATTGGGTGGATGCCAGCTTCCTTGCGAAAATGCTGGCCGCGGTGAAAACAGCTCCCGATGCAGTGGCGGCCTATTGCGGTTCTCGGCGCGTGATGCCCGATGGCGAACTCACCCCGCCGAGCATCTCGACGGAGGTTGCGACCCAGCCCTTCGAAACAATCGCCCGCCGGTGTGCCATCCGCACTCACGCGCTGCTAGTCGACCGGGAGACAATTGTCGAGTTGGGCGGTTTCGATGTGTCGCTGCGCACCTGCGAGGACTGGGATCTGTGGCAGCGCCTCGCGCGTCTAGGCAAAAATTGGGTGATGGTCGACGAGCCGCTCGCTTTCTATCGAGCCAGCCCCAACTCGCTCAGCCGCAATTCGGCGCAGATGCTGGTAGATGCGGAAATCGTGATCACCCGCGGCTTTTCTCCTGATCCCAGGGTCAAACACCCAGCATCAGCACACGCCAATGGAGCGATCGAGGCGAGCGGCCACACCGCTTCCGAGGCACTCGCGTGGTTCGCGTTGTGGAACGCCGCGTCGGATTGCGGCTGCGGCTCACGCTCGATCAACCCGCAGTCGCTGCGCGCGCTCCCGGCAGGACGTAAGTGGGCGCGTGAGATCGCCAAGGTGGCCTTTGATGGCCTTATGGTAGGAAGCTTATCGGTGCCAGCGCAATTGGCTGCCAGGTGGGACAGGTTCGGCGGCTCCTTCACCGAGTTGATCATCGAACTCGGCAAGCTCTGGGACAACCCCGTCGCGGGTCGCCGCGTCCAGTATCACCTTGAGCAAATGCTTCTCGACGTCGACGATCTTGCCGCGCCGCGCAGGCTGGCGCGGACACTTGGAATTCGCGTCGACGGTCGAAATCCGGCCTCGACCGAAATTCCGCAAGGAATCGATCAAATCTATGCCTATCTGATGATGGATGGCCAGATCGAGGCTGTCGTGCAATTCGGCGTGCTCGGGACAGTGACAAGGCGTCATTGGATTGAATTGCTCCTGAATGTCGGGCCCCCTGAGCGGCTTGAACGCCGGTCCGATCCGGACAGTCACTTCGGCAGACTCGCCCAATTGGCCGAGGAAGCGCGGGAGCTGGTTAGGTCGAGCGCCGAACCTGCGGAGCCTCCCGCGGCGCCGCGCCGCGCACGGGTCAGGCACGACAAGGATCGCACGTCGTTCTGGAATGGCTATTTCGCGACCGAGGATCCCTGGAACTACGGTTCGCCCTATGAGCAGGAAAAATATCAGCGGCAACTCGAAATTCTGCCTGCCGGTCCCATCGAACGGGCGCTTGAGCTGGCCTGCGCGGAGGGCCATTTCACGCGGCAGCTGGCGCCGCGAGTGGGCCATTTGACCGCAACCGACATCTCCGCCATAGCCATCGAACGGGCCCGCGCGCGATGCGGCGATCAGCCGAATATTGAATTCGGCGTACTGGATTTCTCTGCCGACACGCTGCCGGGTGAGATGGATCTGATCTTCTGTTCGGAAGTGCTTTACTATCTGGATGATCTGGCCGAGTTGCGGCGCATCGCCAAAAAATTCGCAGAGGCGTTGGCGCCTGGCGGCAGTTTCATCAGCGCACACGCATTCGTGCTGCGTGACAATGTTGAAAGGACGGGCTTCGACTGGAACACATTCGGTGCACAAGCGATCTCGGAGACGCTGGCAGCGACTGAAGGCCTCGTCTTGGAGCAATCGATCCAGACCGAGCTCTATCGCATAGACCGCTTCCGCCGCCTGTCACCCGACGACGTGGCTACGGAACCGATGATAGATCATGTGCCAATCCGCGCGCGCATCGAAATCGGGGTCGCGCGAAATATCGTCTGGGGCGGCGCGCGGGCCTTGCGCCGCGACGTTGCGCGTAGCGAGCGGCGGCAGCGTATTCCTGTCCTCATGTATCACAGCGTCTCCGATGATGGTCCGGCCGCTCTCGCCCGTTTTCGGCTCACGCCCGCCGCATTCGCCAGCCAGATGGCATGGCTGCGCTCCAATGGCTTTCACGCGATTGGGTCTGAGCAGTTGGAAGAGTTCATCGCCAACCGTCGCCCTTTCGTTGGTCGCCCAGTGCTCGTCACCTTCGATGACGGCTTCCAGAACTTTGCCGACCACGCCTGGCCGACCTTGCGCGCGAACGACCTGACCGCGGAAGTGTTCCTGGTGACGGACTTGGTGGGTGAAAGTGCACAGTGGGACGCCTATACCGGTCCGCCGACGCAGCTTATGGACGCCGGGACGGTGCGGCGCCTCTCCGCCGAAGGTGCGTTCTTCGGAAGCCATCTGGCGACGCATCGCGCAATCGATGGTCTGTCGAGTTCTGACTTGGCCGCTGAGCTCCTGCGCTCTCGTATGTTTATCGAACGGTGGACCGGTCGGCCAACCACGGCGTTCGCGGCACCCTTCTCTGTCGCCGACCGACGGCTTGGCAGGCTGGCCAAGGAGTGCGGCTATCGAATCGGCTTCGGCGGCAGACACGGGTCGGCGGGCCTCGACTGCGATCCCATCGACCTTCCGCGCATCGAGATTCGCGGAGACCGCTCACTCGATGACTTTGTTGCCATTGTCGAGGCTGTGCTCGAAGAGCGGTGAACTTGTCAGTGTCATTTCAGTGTCCCGCTCGTTTACCTCGTTCGCAAATCTATTGGGCGACTTGGGACACGGCTGACATCAGCTCCTGCGGGTTTGGCGCCCCAAACATGTATCGCCCACCCTCTGGAACCTCCGTGAAGCTCCAGCGGACGATCCCCTGCCGGTCCAGCAGGAACTGACCGACCAGTTGTCCGTGTCCCGTTGCCATCATCTGCTCGTCGGCTTCGGTCATTTCGTAATTGTCCTTCTTGTCGAGGATTTCGCCGGCCGCAAGAGGATCCATAGGACCGGGCAACTCGCTTGGTATGTCGACCCGCATATCCATTACCGCTGCCATCGAGACCTTGTACGGCCATTTCGTCTCGTTTTGGGTGAATTCGAGATTGGGCAGTCCAAAAGCACGATGTGAAGCGCGTTCAGGGTCGGAGGCCGCGAGCAGATTCGGTATCGGGTGGTAGCGGAAATAGAGACGCGCCCGTTCGATCGGCGTGTTGACCACCGTCAGGCTCTCCACGCCCTTTTCGCGCAGTTCCGGATCAAGCCGCGCCTGGGCGGCGATATGGCGCCGGCAAAACGCACAATGCAGACCTCGAAACAGGCCGACCAGCACCGGTTTTTGTCCGCGAAAGTCGTCAAGCGCAATCTTGCCTTCCTGGGTAATGGCGTCGAGAACCAAGTTCGGCGCACGGTCGCCCGGTTGAAGCGGTACCAAGTCAGCACGCGCGGACATTTCCAACCTCCAACCCGGCTAGTCGAGAAAAGGCAGCACCACAAGCGCTTCCGGGTCGAGCCCGTGCTGGGCGCATATTCCCTGCGCCAGGGAAAAGTAGCGTTCGGCCTCGGCCAGATTGTCGAGGTCGAGGTTAAGCGTTGCGAGCCCATCATAGCACGGAAACAGCAGTTGGGGCTCGCCCGTTTCGCGGGCTACGTCGAGTGCTTCGTGGAACAAGCCAATCGCCAGTTCCGGACGGCCGTTGCACTGGTGGATCTGCCCAAGCACGATCAACGGCACCGGCAGGTGCTCGCGCTGGTCGAGCGCCCGGTCGATCTCGATGGCCTTCTCGGCAGCAGGCACGCCCTCCCTTGGACAGCGATCCGTGAAAGTACAACAAGCGACCGCCAGATTGGCGAGGAGGCGCGCCTGGAAACCCAAATCACCAATATGGCGCGCCACTTCAAGACCGCGCCTACAGACCTCCATCGCCTGTGCCGGATCGATGGTCGTGTAAAGCACGCCGAGATTGGTGTAGCCGCGGCACGCCGCGCCCAGTAGACCGGCGGCTTCGGCCAATTCAATGCTACGCTCAACCTGACGCACGGCTTCACGGTTTTGCCCAAGGCGAGCCAGCGCAACAGCCTTGGTATTAAGTGCCTCGGCGGTCACGAGAGTGGCATCACACCCTACCTCGGAGACATGCTCCGTTGTCAGAGAGCGTACGCAATCCAGCGCCGCGTCTGCCCATTTTGCCGCGCGAGCGTGATCTCCGCTACGGAACGCCTGTCGGCCACGTTCTTGCCAGAGATGCGCCTGCTCGATCGGGGCATCCGCTCCATCGAGGAGCGCTGCCGCTTCAGCATAGCGGGATTCTGCGTTGTCCCGCTTGCCGACGTCCCAGAGCAGCCGACCGATCTTGCGTAAAACGCGCGCCGAAGCGACACGATCGGCTGACTCGCGGTATGCCTGCAACACCGTCTCGTAGTGGTGGTGCGCGATCTCGCGGCGGCCTACCGGGCCGCTCAAATCGGCAATGCGCTCTGCAATTGCCAGTTTGAGCGGTGTTTGCCCGATCGCGCCCAACGCAGCCAGTGCTCGCTCGTAGAAACGAAGGGCGTCGTCGTTGGCGTATATCATGCGAGCGCGATCGCCCGCCGCCTGCAGGTAATGCGCGCCCCTCTCCCGCTCGGCGCTCTGTGCGAAATGATGACCGAGCACAGTCAAATCCTCGAGCCGTTCCGGCTTGTCGCCGCACAGTTGCTCCAAGGCAGCACCGACCCGCCCATGGATGTCGGTCCGGCGTTGCAGGAGCAGATTCTGGTAGATCACGTCCTGCAGCAATGTTTGCGTAAAGCGGTAGCTTTGCGACGAGACCGAGCCTGATCCGGCAACTTCCTCGATGATTTCCGCATCGCAAAGCAGTTCGCAGCCGGCTTCTAGCCGACCGGGGTCGGCTGTCACGGCTTTCAGAAGTGTGGCATCGAAGCGCGGGCCGATTACCGCGGCTTCCTGGGCCAACCGGCGCACTTCTTGGGGCAGCCGGTCGACGCGAGCAAGCAACATTGCCTGGATAGTGGCGGGAATGCCGGTTGCGACTTCGCCTGCCACAGTCCGCCATCGCTGGCCCTCGCGCATCAGTACACCGCGATCGATAAGGCCGCGAACGATCTCCTCTACAAAAAGGGGGTTGCCGCCCGCGCGCTCGAGGATCTGGTCGAGAAGCCCTCCTGCGGAGTTTACCCAGCTCTCGCCGAAAAGCGCCGCCAGCAGGCTGCGTCCGTCATCATTGTTGAGCGGCGAAAGCCTGAGCGCTGTGTGACTGACCCGACTAGAGTCGAGCTGGCCGTTGTCCGGCGCCGGACGATGCGTGACCAGCAACATCAACCGCGTGCGTTCCAACCTGTCCATCACGAAACGTAGTGCCTCGAGCGACACGGCGTCGGCCCAGTGCAGGTCTTCGACGACAATTAACAGCGGCGACAACGCAAGCCGCCGTTCGATGATTGTGCGGACTGCGTAGAGAATTTGCCGCCGCAACTGCTCTGGCTCGACATGCTGCAAGGTGGCGTCCGGGTCGCCAAGGCCGAGCACATGGTAGAGCAAAGGCATCAGCCGCTTCGCCTCCTCGCCCTGTAGGCCGAGATCGGTAAGCAAGCCTGCGAGCTTCCCCCGCACTTCGTCCCCACTGTCATTTTGCATCATCCCGGCAGCGCTGCGCACCACTGCGCCCAAGGCGCCAAATGATTGTTCGCCCAGCGGTGAACAGGTGGCCAGCCGCACGGCGACGTTGCGAAAACGATCGTCGTCGCCGACACGGGCGACGAACTCCTTCACCAGCCGCGATTTCCCGATACCGGCTTCTCCGACGAGGCGGACAAGTTGGGCCGAGCCGCTGCACGCCTGGTCAAGGCTCGCCAGCATTCTATTGAGCTCCGCACCTCGACCTATTATTGGCGCACTGAGGCCGAGCGCCTCGAGCCCACGTGCTGCACGCGGCGCCGCAAGCGGTGCATCCAGTCGATGGACGAGCACACTGCCAGCCTTGCCGCGAAACACGACATCACCCAGCGGCTCGTAAGAGAAGGCATGCCGGGTTAGCCTATAAGTGAGCTCGCCTACCAGCACCTCACCCGGTGCGGCCAGCGATTGCAGGCGTTGCGCCGTATTCACTGTGTCGCCGGTCACCGAATAGGATTTGGCGGTGCCGATGCCCAATCCACCAGTAACGACGGGACCAGTGTTTATGCCGATGTGGAGTAACAGAGGCGAGCCGGAGTGGGGGGTGCTTTCGCCGAGCCGCGCCGTCCGGGCGATCATGTCGAGAGCGGCGCGAAGCGCACGTTCCGGATCGTCCTCATGCGCAACCGGCGCACCGAACAAGGCGAGCAGTGCATCGCCGATGAATTTGTCGACGAAACCACCAAAGTTTCGCACGGCCGCCGTCCATTCCTTGAACAGTTCGTTCTGCAGCGCTTGCATGACCTCGGGGTCGAGCTGCTCGCTGAGTGTCGTGAAGCCGCAAAGGTCGGCGAACAGGACTGTTACCGTCCGGCGATCGGCGTCAGAGACGGGATGCAGCCCATCTTCGCTTTCGATGTTCGGAAGCAGCGACGGAGTTCGAGAAGGCGGCACAACGGTCCGGCTTGGTGTGGGAGCAGGCCGTTCGACGGTTTTTGCGGGCGCACCGACGCTTGCCCCGCATTTCGGACAGAACTCGAAATCAGGTGCGCAGGGGTAGCCGCAACTGGCGCATGGCACGGGCTGGCGCCTGCCACACCTCGGACAGAAAGCGTAACCGCCCTCAACCTCGAAACCGCAGCCCGAGCAGTCCATAGGACGAGACCTCACTAGGGGCCGTGCCGGCGTGATCTCACTACGCACTTCACGGCCAGGGTATTTCACAAGGATGAACCGATAACCGTCGACCAGCAAGCGGCAGCGCAAATGGGCATCGAACGGTCAGTGTGGGTCCGGTGGCAGAGCGCTGCCGATCAAGGCGGAAGCCGTCGTCGAAATCCCGAAAGGCATCAGCGTCAAGGAAGCGGCCGGATCAGACACCAGAGGCTCACCCATAGATCGCCGTCGCTTGGGGTTGCGGACCAGAAAATCAACCTGAAGCGAGGCTCAGCTCGCCTTGATCTCTGCCTGGCCGATCTTGCGCCATCGGGCGTTTTCGCGAACCAGTTTCAGGTCGTCGGTCGTCTCGGCAAGTGTCCGCAAACGGTATTGCCGGAGCAGGTCCGGGAAGAGCGCCCCTTCCGGTAGGCCGGCAAGCTGCTCGCGGACCGAGATCTTTTCATCGATGACCCGCAGGCCCCAGGCATTTTCCCGAACCTGCAGCTCCGCAGCCAGATCGCGCTCTTCCGGCGAGTTTTCATCTAGCGCAGCCAGCAGGATAGAGTGGAAAAGCGCTACATAACCAATCTGTCTCAGGCCGCCCACAACCCGCACGCGCGGCAATATGGCAAGGACGAGGAACATCAGGAACAAGTTCGGCAGCAGCACGCCGTCCAGCAGCGCCTGCCTGAGATGCGGCCGCTCGAACGGGATGGAAAGACCATTCGGCCTGTCAGGCTCGATCAGGTGCCCGTTCTCGAGGACGAGCTTGCGCACGCGCTCCTCGCGGATGCCCCAGAAATAGGCCGTGGCATTGGGCAGGAATCTGCCAAATGGGCTCGATGCGGCCGCTTGCAAGGCACATTCCAGACGCTGGCGCCTTGCGGGCTCAATGAGCAGCCCGGAAAGAAGGCTGCCATCATGTTCTAGATGCCGCGCCACGGCAGCCGCGGCGAGCCGATCATCGATGAAAACCGGTAGGGCCATGCCGGAACGATCCCAATCGGCGACCAGATCCTCGTTGAGGGCTGTCAGCGCATCGGCGGCGGTTCCAAACACCTTGTCCTGGCTGGCAAGCAGTGTGCCCAGCCAGCGGCTGGCATCCGTTTCGTCGCCCACCGCTTCGAGCGCGCGCTTGTTGAGGGTGACGGGACCGGCCACGCAGGCGCTTTTGCGGCACAGTTTGTGGCGCCCCATGCCAAACAGGTTGACCTTGTCGTCACCGACATCGAGCCATCCCGGCCCCTCCCGGCCAATTGTCTCCATGGTCATCGTCGTTCCCATGAAGCTGAAGAAGGCCGAGAGCCCGTTTTCGACCGCGCCGAGCCAGGCAAGCAGGAGGGCATCGAAGGTGATCCGGTCCATCAGAAGCAGGCAGTGCAGGCCGGACTGAATCACCGGTCTGTGCTCGAACTCTTCGAGGGCCTTGCCGATCTCTTCAGGCTGCATGATCACCCCAAGGCGCTGACGCAGGACTTCGCGCAGGATCGAGCGGGCAGCGATCGCCGGGCCCGAAGCAGGCCTTGCCACCGGCCGCCACAGATGGCGGGCATAATCGGAAACCGGTGCATTCCAGTTCTGCTCTATGTCACGCACAACTTCCGGGCAGAGCAGCGACAGCACTGCCAGAATTTCCACCGGAGGCGTAGGGGTTGGGTCAAAGACAGCGGTCATTGGTCCCGTCTAGCCACTTGCGGCGCAAACGCCAAGGGAGACCAGACGTGCTGGATGCAGCCGGCCCACACGTAGACTGTCAACTCGATCAAAATGGTGTGAGACGAAATTGACCGTATCCTACGGAGCTCTCCATGAGCAATCACCTGTTCGCCGGCACGAATTGTTAGATTGGCCAAACAGTTAAGGCCAAGCAGCGGATCTCAGAACCGCAGCCGGGCCATGCTCAGCAGGTCGTGGTACTGCCCGTCGGTAAAACCGGCCTTCACATGCCGGCCTTCGACCTCGAAGCCGTGGCTTGTGTAGAGACGGACGGCCGGTTCGTTGTCGGCATAGACCGTCAATTCGACCCGCTTCAGGGCGCGCCAGTTGTCGGCCACGTCAAGCAGCGCGCCAAGTATGGCAGAGCCGATGCCCTTGCCGACAAAGGCATCGTCAAGGCCGATATTGATTTCGCCGATATGCGAACGGCGCGGCGAACCCTGCACGACTAGGCTGCCATGGCCGACGACCTTGCCGTCCAACTCCGCAACGATCCAGGTGGTTTCCTGGCCGGACTTGGCGATGCGCCGCTCCACCTGCTCCACCATCTCGAAGGGCATCCTGAGCGTGCCCCAGCGGAAGCCCGGCATGTTGAAGATAGCGCAAAGCGCCTCCGCATCGCTTAGCCGGACGGACCGGAGCTGCGGCTGGATTTTCTCGGAAGATGGCGAGGTCGTGCTGGTCATGGCGCTCCCGGCAAAGCAATCGGCCCGGCACGATGCACCGGACGTCACCTAAAAATCCAGCCGTCTCCGCAACCTATGCCGATTGCGAGCTAAAAACCGGGAGGCGGCGTAGAGTTTGAAGACGCCGCTGATGCCGATCCAGCCGAAAAGGGCGAGCCAGCGCAATGTCCCGGTCGCCGTCCAGTCGATCCGGTGCACCGCAGCGTCGGTGATGACGAGGCCAAGGATGGCAAGCAGGCCAACCAGAAACTGCGCCAAGCCGAGCACCAGCAGTTCCTCGCGCGGCGCGCTTCTCCAGACGAGATACACACCGCCCGCACCGGCGAGGAAGATAGCGCTGTAGACCTGAGCGTGGAAGGCATCGATCGGCCATGGCCAGAAGCCGCTGAATGTCAGGGGAAACAGCAACAGGCCGACTCCATAGAGCCCAAGGATCGCCGATTCCACCGGCATGTAGCCGCGCCATGCGGGGTTTAAGATCACGCCTTTTGCAGAAGGACGGGCCCTGGTCCGCCACAGGAACAGCCCGGATACCGCGACCGAAGCAAGATAGACCAAAAACCAGAGCCAGGGCGCTTTGCGCTCGAAGTTGAAATAGCCGAGATTGATGAACGAAGCCACCGACACGATGACGGTGAAGATGAAGGCCATGACGAGCACGAGCCTGCCGGGCGACCAACGGTTCCAGACCAGCAACGCCACCATCATGACCATTTCGGCGGTGTAGAAGCCGCCGAGGAAGCGGGCATTGAACGGCGTGACGGCCCAAGGCCAGCGCGGCTTGACCAGCACAGGCGCAAAAAACAGGCCGGCGCCTACGATCAGGACGATGATGACCACCACCGAGAAAAGGCGCAGAGCCGCGGGAAATGGCGGGTTGTCGGATGTCGGCATGGGAGAAAGTCCCAAAGATGAATGCCTCATGGACCCATCATAGTGCCGCTTGCGGCCGGTGAAAATCCGCCCGAATGGAAATTGAGCTGTCACCGGCTTATCCATTCGAATGGCCGTACGGTCCGTTTCGAAGTAAGATGGAGCGCTCGGACCGAAAACCGGTCCGGCCAACACGCCTCTAGGGTGCATTTCCCGGAGCCTGCACGATGAACGAAGCTCAGGATCTGTTCTCGCTTCTGCGGCAATCGACCGATGTCGATCTACTGGCAATCGACGCGATCAAGCGAACCATCGAGGAGGGCAACGACCGCGAGCTTTGTCGCATCAATGTGCCAGCCTTCGCCAGCAAGCATGGCCTCGACGAGGAGCGCGCCATAAGCGCCTTTCTCCATGCGGCACGGGTGGGCATCTTCGACATTTCCTGGAATGTTCTATGCCCCGGCTGTGGCGGCGTGCTCGACACCAACGCCACGCTGAAAACCTTGCAGAAGGACGAATACACCTGCGCGCTATGCTCCGAGGGCTATTCGCCGACCCTCGACGAGATGGTCGAGGTGACATTCACCGTCAGCCCCCGCGTGCGCAGGATTGCCGCTCACAATCCACACGAATTGCCGTTGATGGAATATTTTCGCCAGATCTACTGGGCGTCCGGCGTCGATCTGCCGGAAGAGGATTTCGCGAAGAAGATGGAAGCATTCTCGCTGGAGGATATCGAGCTTGCCCCTGGTGAAAAGGCGGTTCTGCCCATACAGCTTCCGTCTGAATTCGTCATCGTCTTCGAGCCGGTCACCCATTCAGTGCAGTTCATCGACGGGAAGGGCGAACCAACAAAAGAGCGCCGAAGCCTCTCTTTGGTGTTCGACCGCGACCATGTCCAGAACCAGACGCTGGAGATGCAACCCGGCCCGTTGCGAATTTCGCTGGAGAACAGGACCGATGCCCGCGTGCTGCCGACGGTCTTCATCGCCGGCCAGGAATTGCATGATTTCCTGGGCAAACGCCGGCCCTTCCTGACCGCCAAGCGCCTGCTCACCAACCAGACTTTTCGCGATCTCTATCGCACGGATACGCTCGACATCAACCAGCGCCTGAAAATCACCAGCCTGACCTTCCTGTTCACCGACCTGCGCGGATCGACCGAGCTTTACGAGCGGGTGGGCGATCTTTCAGCCTTCGATCTCGTGCGCGAGCATTTCCAGGTTCTGCATGAGATCGTCGCGGCGGAGGCAGGCGCGGTGGTGAAGACGATCGGTGATGCGGTGATGGCGACCTTCGCGACGCCTGATCGTGCGATTGCCGCGGCCCTCAGGATGCGCGATGCCATGCGTGAGCTCAACGACAAGAGCGGGCGCGAGGATCTGCTGCTCAAGATCGGAGTCCATGCCGGCCCCTGCATCGCCGTGTCCATGAACGAGCGACAGGACTATTTCGGCCAGACGGTCAACATTGCTTCACGGGTTCAGAACCTTGCCAACGCACAGGCGATCTTCGCCACTCGTGCGGTGGTCGACGACAATCTCACCGCCGATCTGTTGCACAGGAACGCGCTGACGCCCGTGCCCCACGAGGTCTCGCTGCGCGGCATTGAGCGGGAGATAGCAGTCTATACGATCCCCTGAAGACTTGGCCCCTGAAGACTTGGCCCCTGAAGATTTGGCCCCTGAAGATTTGGGTCGTCTCGGCCCCTCAGACGCGCCTGCAGAGGAAATAACGATCGGCGGGCTCCGAAGTCGGCGGCGGGAGGCGTTGCAGCAGCGGGTGATCGAGCGGCGTGCCACTGACCGCGAAGCCGCCGACGCGAAGCAGGCGCGCAATCAGATCGGGAAGCCAGGTAGCGGTCACTGCATCGCGATCGTCATAGCCGGTGCCGATGTCGGCATGAACAAGAGCGGCGTCGATGCCAATGAACTTGCGGGCCGTCTCGCGTATTTCGCCGAGCACGAGGTTTTCAGCTTCGGGAATTGAGCTGGCGTGTGCGCCAACTTCGCGGTCGAACACCACGATCCGGCGCCCGGGCAGGCGCTCGCGCAGATGGTGGAACGTCCGGCCATTGCCGAGGCCGAGCTCGAGCACAAGCCCCTCCATCTTCGCCACCTCGGGGCAGATTTGATTGAGAATGTCGCGCTGTGCGGTCATCCTGCTGATGAAATTATCAAGGCGACTCATATGCGATTTATGTCCTGAACCAGCAGCCCCGATCGAGGCTTGCCGCATATAGAGGCGAACGACAAACCCTGCAATAAGCCAACCGGCCGCCGACAAGCGTCATACCGGGTGGAGTCGGCGGCAGGGCCGCGCGGCGGAACAGCGATCTCACTTGTAGGGGTCTGCGGCGTCCCGCAAGCCGTCGCCGAGGAAGTTGAACGCCATGATGACGAGAATGACGGGGAGCATCGGCAAAAGCAGCCATGGATAGAAAGCGATGACGCTGACGCTGCGCGCCTCGGTGAGCAGGATGCCCCAGCTGGTTATCGGGGCCCTCAGGCCGAGCCCGAGGAAGCTCAGCGCCGTCTCGCCCAGGATCATGCCGGGGATGGAGATCGTCGCCGTCGCGATCAGATGCGACATGAAGCCGGGAATGAGATGCCGCCCGATGATGCGGCTGCTTCTGGCGCCCATCAATTGCGCGGCCAGAACATAATCCTCCTCGCGCAAGGCTAGAAGCTTTGAACGCACGGCCCGCGCCAGTCCGGTCCAGTCGAGCAGCCCGAGGATGACGGTGATGCCGAAATAGATCAGGATCGGACTCCAGGTTATCGGCATGATCGCCGCCAGAGCCAGCCACAGCGGAATGCTGGGGATCGATTGCAGAACTTCGATTATCCGTTGAACGATCAGGTCGAAGATACCGCCGTGATAGCCGGCCAGTCCGCCGATGACAATGCCGAGCAGGAAGCTGAAACTGATGCCGACGAGGCCGATTGTCAGTGAAATGCGTGCGCCATAGATCATGCGCGAGAGCACATCGCGCCCCAGCCTGTCAGTGCCGGCTAGAAAGAGCTGGCCGTTTTCGGCAGGGCAGACAAAATGCCTGTCACCTTCGATCAAGCCCCAGAACTGATAACTGTCGCCCTTGCAGAAGAAACGGATCCGCTGAACATCATCCTTTTTCTCGATGTAGTTCCGCTTGAGCGTGTCCATATCCAGCGTCATCTGGCGGCCATAGACGAACGGACCGACGAACTGGCCGTCGTGGAACAGGTGCACCCGCTGCGGCGGCGAATAGATGTAGTCCATGTTGCGCGTGTGCAGATTGTAGGGCGCCAGGAACTCGCAGATCAGTATCCCGAAATAAAGCGCCGCCAGGAATATGCCTGATATGACGGCAAGCCGGTGCTTCCGGAATTTCCACCACATCAGCCGCAACTGCGACGCCTGAAAGACTTTCGACTGCTCCGGAGTCATCGCCTCGACCGACTGCAGGTCAAAGGGCGCGGTGGAAACATAGTGCTGCAGTGGAGCACCCGGAGCGGGCAGGGGCGAATGCGTGTTCATTTGGTGCTGCCGCCCTGCAAACGAATTCGTGGATCAAGCAGCGCCAGCGCTAGGTCGGAAATCAGGACACCGATGACCGTCAGGAAGGCGAGGAACATGAGGAACGACCCTGCCAGATACATGTCCTGGCTTTGCAGCGCCTTGATCAGCATCGGCCCGGTCGTTTCCAAAGACAGCACTATCGCGGTGATTTCGGCGCCGGAGATGATGGCCGGCAGGATAGAGCCGATGTCGGAAATGAAGAAATTGAGCGCCATGCGCAGCGGATATTTGACCAGCGCCTTGAACGGATGAAGTCCTTTGGCGCGCGCGGTCACGACATATTGCTTGTGTAGCTCGTCGAGAAGATTGGCGCGCAGCCGCCGGATCATGCTTGCCGTGCCTCCGGTGCCGATGATCAACACCGGAATCCAGAGATGGGCGAGGATCGACTTCGCCTTGGCCCAGCTCATCGGCTCGCCGAGATATTGCTGGTCCATGAGATGGCCGATGGATGTGCCGAACCAGATGTTGGCGAAATACATCAGGATCAGCGCCAGCATGAAGTTCGGAATCGCAAGGCCGAGAAGGCCGAAGAAAGTCAGGCCGTAGTCGCCCCAGCTGTATTGATGCGTGGCGGAGTACATGCCGATCGGAAAGGCGATGAGCCAGGTGAAGATGATCGTGACGAAGGAAACCAGCACCGTGAGCCACATTCGGTCCCCGACGACATCGCGAACCGGCAGCTCATATTCGAAGGAATAGCCGAAATCGCCGTGTAGCATCCCGCCGACCCAGTAGAAGTAGCGAATGAGCGGTGGCTGGTCGAAACCATATTCCTCGCGCATCATCTCGATGCGGTCGGAATCCACCGCTTCGCCCTGAGCCCGAAGCTCGGCAACATAGCTGTCGAAATAGTCGCCTGGTGGAAGTTCGATGATCGTGAACACCAGTGCCGATATGACCAGCAGCGTTGGAACCATCACGGCAATGCGCCAGACAAGATATCGAAGCACGCTCAGGAGTCTCCAAGCCAGAATGTATCCGGCATGTAGACACCGAAATAGGCGGTCGGGTCGTAGCCGTAGAGAGCCTTCTCAGGCAGATTGCGCAGCCGCGAGGACGCCAGAACCGGCTGATGCGTTCCGTTCACGGTGCCGATGGAAAACACCTGATCGGTGTAGATCGACAGCATCGAGTTCCAGATTTCGGCGCGCTCCGTGGCTTCGGTAGATGCGTTCCAGCGCTTGAGTAAAGCCATCAACTCGACCACAGGCGGAAGATCGGGCGCCTCACCGACCTTGCCATGAGACAAGTAGTGGGCACCCCAGAGCGGCCATTGCAGCTGGTCGTCGATGGTGGGGGCCAGCTGGTACGGGTTCATGTCGGCGGTCGGCACGCCATTGTCGATGCCCGACCACATCGACATCATGACCTGGCCGCCAAGCGCGCGGCTGCGGAAGATATCGCGCTGCGAAGTCCGGATGAACAGGGCGATGCCGATCTTGCGCCAGTGATCGGTGATGAGTTCGAGCGCGTCGGTTTCCAGCGTGCTTTCGCCGGCCGTTTCCACTATGATCTGCGCAGGGCGTCCATCGGGAAGTATCCGCAGGCCGTCATCGTCACGCGTCTGAAGCCCGACCTCGTCGAGCAGGGCGTTGGCCTGGTCTGGATCATGGGCGACCCAGGCTTTCGCGAATTCCGGCCGGTAGAGCGGGCTCTCCGGCAGGACCGTATCGGCACTTTCCTGTGCCAATCCGTAGAACACAGCCATATTGATCTCGCGCCTGTCCACAGCGAGCGAAAGGGCACGGCGCACGCGCACGTCACGAAAAAGGCCACGCCACACCTGGTCGGAACAATTCAGATTGGGCAGCAGCGCCAGCCGCGAACCCTGTGTGCGTTTCCAGAGATGCATCTTCACCGGGTAGCGCTTCTCCGCGTCCTTCAGGAAGGAGTAATCGCTGAAGTCAATTCCCATGCATTGCAGGTCGCTCTCGCCCGCACCGGTCTTGGCCGAGATGATCGCCGACGAGCTGACATTCATGACGATCCGGTCAACATAGGGCAGTTGCCGGCCATTCTCGTCCATTCGATGAAAGAACGGGTTGCGCTCGAAGACGAATTGCTCGGCCGGCGGTTTGGTCCGGTTCTGCCAGGGATCGAGCGTCGGCAGTTCCGGGTTCTCCGGGCGATACTGCCGCGACATGCGGATATGCAGGAGCGTCCATTTCTTGGCCCGGTTCTCCTTCATCAGGCCGGCGAGCCGGAATGGATCCTGGTATTTCTTGTGGAACTGCTTGAGATAGGCGGCCGGCAGAACAAGCGATAGCGGCGAAGCAGCAGCGAGCTTGGGCAGGAAGTCGGGATTGGGCGCATTCCAACTATAGCGGACCGTCAACGGATCGACGATCTCGAAGCGTGGCGGCCTGCCGTCCGCCAGCAGGGTCGGGGCAAGCCCGCCCTGCGAAAGCTCATCATTCAGCCAGACATCTTCCCAGCAATAGCGAAAATCCTCCGGCGTCAGCAGGCTACCGTCAGACCATTTATGCCCTTCCCGAATCTTGAAAGTGAAGACGCGATCATCCGCTACGTCGAAACTTTCGAGAATGTCGGGTTGCAAGTTAAGCTTTTCGTCATAGCCGACCAGGCGAGCATATCCGTAGATCGTCATCATCCGGATATCTTTCTGGCTGCCGATGATCGTGCGCAGCGTGCCGCCATACTGGCCGGGCTGCCGGCCCATCGCGGCGAGGTTCAACGCGCGCGGGCTCTTGGGCAAGCGTTCGGCGAGTGCCGGCAGCGCCCTGGCCTTCAGCCGCGGCTGAAGAAATTCCGGCTCCAGATCGCCGGCGCGCGACGTGCCCGGCAGAAATGCCGAAGCCATGAGTCCAAGGACGGTGCGCCGGCTGATCAATGGCGTAACTCGCTGACATCGGCCGTACGCCGGGCCAGCACGAGGTGGCCGCCGCCAAGGTCGAGCGGCGACAGCATACCCTCGTCGCCTTCGTCGCGGAATTGCGGTCCCCATGCGCTGGTGTCGGAAGCGCCGCCGAGCTGCAGCGTCTTGAAATCCATCGGCCTGTCGAGATCGGGGAAAGGTACTGCAGCTACTAGTGAGCGCGTGTAGGGGTGGACCGGTTTCCTAAGCAGAATTTCGCGCGGCGCGAGCTCGACGATACGCCCGCCGCACATCACCGCGATGCGGTCTGCCATGTAGTCCACCACCGCCAGGTTATGGGATATGAACAGGTAGGTCAGGCCCAGTTCCGTCTGCAGGTCCTTCAGAAGGTTCAGGATTTGCGCCTGGACAGAGACATCGAGTGCCGAAACCGGCTCGTCGCAGATCAGGAGTTCAGGCCCCAGCGCCAACGCGCGCGCGATGCCGATACGCTGACGCTGCCCGCCGGAGAAACTGTGCGGATAACGCTTGATGAAGCGCGGATCGAGCCCGATTGCCTGCATCAGGCTCTTGACCGTGGCGAGTCGGGACGCGGCATTGCCACGTTGATGGATTTCCAGCGGCTCGCTCAAGATGTTCTCCACCGTCATGCGAGGTGAAAGCGACGAAACCGGATCCTGGAAGACCATCTGGATTTTCGCGCGCAGCATGCGCAGGGCGTCTCCCTCGGCTTCCAAGACGTCGATCGGACCATCGCGGCCGTTGAAGATCACAGAGCCGCCGCTAGGGGTGACAGCCCGCATGAGGATCTTGCTGACGGTGGTTTTGCCGCAGCCGCTTTCGCCGACAAGACCCAGGCACTCACCCCGCCTGATATCGAAGCTCACGCCGTCCACGGCGCGAACAGAGGCTTGATGATCTTCGCCGAACCATCCGGACTTGCGGATGGTGAAGGTCTTTGTCAGATCCCTGACCGACAGCAGGATGTCGTCCGGCCCCTTCGATGCCGGCGCCGTCTGCTTGCCGAGCAGGTTCCCGACATTCACCGGCACCTCGCGGAGCGCCTTTAGCCTTTCGCCAGGCTTCAGGTCGAAATGCGGAACGGCTGCCATCAGGCCCTTCAGGTAAGGGTGGCCTGGCCGGCGGAATATCGCCTCCACAGGTCCCGCTTCCATGATCTCGCCCTGGTACATGACTACCACCTCATCGGCGACATTGGCGACCACGCCAAGGTCGTGCGTGATCAGCAGCATCGCCATGTTCAGCTTCGTCTGAAGCTCGCGCAGCAATTGCAGGATTTGCGCCTGGATGGTGACGTCCAACGCCGTCGTCGGCTCGTCGGCGATCAACAGGGCGGGCCGGCAGATAAGCGCCATGGCGATCATGGCGCGTTGACGCAATCCTCCCGAAAGTTCAAAGGGATACATGTCATAGGCGCGCTTGGGGTTGGGAAAGCCGACAAGGCCGAGCATTTTCTCGGTCCGCGCCTTGCGCTCCACCCGAGCCATGGGCGTATGAATCTGCAGGGATTCGCTGACCTGATTGCCGATCGTGTGCAGCGGCGACAGTGATGTCATCGGCTCCTGAAAGATCTTGCCGATGCGGCTGCCTCTCAACGCCCGGATTTCGGGTCCGTCACGCGGCATCTGCAGGATATCCTGCGTCGTGCCGGGCTTTTCAGGATCGGAAAACAGGATACGGCCGCGAACATGGGCTGTGTTCGGCAAAATGCCCATCACTGCCTGGCTGAGAACCGATTTTCCGGAACCGGACTCGCCCACAAGCGCGGTAACCTTGCCGGGCAGGACGCGAAGATTTGCACGCCTGACGGCATGCAAGGGTCCCCCGATAATGGCAAAAGAGATGCCAACATCCTCGATCCGCAGCAGATCAACACCCGAATTCATTCTCACACCAGCCCCACTCTGGCGGCCTGCCAGGCGGCAGGCCCAAAAAGCGAGACTAGCGTATTGCCAGCCTAGAGCAACTTGGATTCGAAACGGTCGCCAGTTCCCTGGCGGAACCGGCGACCGGACTGCATACCAAGGCGTTCGGATCAGATCGTGGCGGTTACTGGAGCTTCCTCGGGTCGGCCGCCGACAGCCGCGCGGCATCGCGATGAAGCAGCATGACCTGCTCGGCGTCCGATATTCGGTCGTAAATCGGCTCCAGCGCACCGTCTTCATCGAGCGCGAGAGCACCCGACAAATCGGGTGAAAGCACCGTCAGCTTCTGCTTGATGCCCGCCAGTTCCTCCTTGCCGAGCGTCAGCCAGCTGTTGGCGCCGCAATAGCTGGCGAAGTCTTTGCTGGCGAGAACGCTGTGCGGATGTTTCTTGGTCAGGGTCTGGAGGCGCTGGACCTCGTTTACAGCCGAGCCGAAGACAGAGAATGTGAGCCGGTCTGTAAGCCCGACGTTGCCGAACATCACATTGCCGACATGCAGGCCGATACCAAACTTTATGTCGCCTAACCCCTGCTCCTTTCTGCGCAGATTGAGATCCATTATGCGCGCGCTGGCCTTGTGCGCTGCCGCAAGAGCAGCCTGGCAAGCGATCTCGGACTGCGAGCGATGCCTTTCGCAAGGGTAGACGGCAATGAAGCCATCACCTATGAAACTCATGATCTGCCCGCCGCTGCGATTGAAAGGTGCGGCAACGGCGTCGAAAAACTGGTTCAGCGTATCGATATAGATTTCGCGGCCGGAGGTTTCGGCAAGCCTTGACGACCCGCGCATATCGGCCATGACCAGTGCGGCCCGGATGGTATCGCCCTCGCCGCGCTTGATCTGGCCGTCCAGCACGCGCCTGCCGGCGTCGCCGCCGAGATAAGTGGTCATCATGTTGTCGGCGAGCTTGGTGAGCACCGCCATCTTGGTTGCGATGGCGAGATGGTTCTGGATGCGCAGCAGCGCCGAAATCATGCTGTCGCTGAAGCCTGCAGCACTGTCGGTGGACCAAGACCCCAGCATGCCCTGACTGGTATTGCCGCTGAAGGGATGCACGAAAGCCATGTAATCGGTGACGCCCATAAGCCTGAGGTCATCGAAAACAGGAAATTCCGACGACACTGACGGGTCGAGCCGGCGCCGCAGATGGTCGAGCTTGTTGCTGAGCAGATGATAGTATGGGCTGGTCAGGAATCTGTCAGAATGAACGCCGTCCTCCTTGCGGAAGCCTTCCACTTCCAGGCCCTGGCCGCGGAGCCAGGTGAAGCCAAGCGCGTCATAAAGCGGATGAAGCATCGAAAAGCTCAAATGCACCCGCTTCAAAGGCAGGCCGGCAGCAGCCAGCCGTTCACAAAAGCCCTTTACCAATGTTTCCAGGTCGTCGCCCGCCAGCGCCGACTGGGTCAGCCAATCGGCAACCTTATCCATGAGAATGGCAGAAATTTCTGCTTGCGCTGTGCTCATGCTATCTCCGAACTCTTGGGCCTCATGTGGCGAGGCTGCCGGCGGGATGCAATCACGATCCTGACAGCGGGCAAAAAATTCGCCGGCTCGGACGCCATCAGGCCTTCACCACCGTCTCTCGGGCTAGCCCGAGACGGCCAAAAACATTGCGTGTGTCGATGATCAGAGGAGCGTGATCAGCGATCGCCTGATAGTCGATCGCGTCGTGGTCGGTTGCAACGACGACAGCGTCGAAATCCTTCAAGGCCACCTCGGTCAAGTCGACCGAGCGACGCCCCTTGATCGCCATATGCTCCCGTGTGGTCGGGATTTCGGTAACATGCGGATCGTGGAATTCCGCCTTGCCGCCCCATTCCTCGATGAGTTCAATGAGCCGCAATGAGGGGCTTTCGCGGATGTCGGGCACATTCTTCTTATAGGCGAGCCCGATGATGAGAATGCGCGAGCGGCTGAGCGCCTTGCCGTGGCGCCGGTCCAGCGCCTTCGCCAGTTCATCGACCACATGACGCGGCATAGCCGTGTTGATCTCTGCCGCCAGCTCGATGAAGCGGGTCGGCAGTTCGTATTCGCGCGCCTTCCACGTCAGGTAGAAGGGATCGATCGGAACGCAGTGCCCGCCAAGTCCAGGGCCAGGATAGAAAGGCATGTAGCCGAAGGGCTTGGTCTTTGCCGCCTCGATCACCTCCCAGATGTCGATGCCCATCGCACCGAGCACGACCTTCAACTCGTTGACGAGGGCTATGTTGACCGATCGGAAGATGTTTTCCGTCAGCTTGACCGCCTCGGCGGTCGCCGTGGTGGAAACCGGAACGACGGTCTTGACCACGCCCTGGTAGAAAGCCTGCACGAGCGTCGCCGCTTCAATGCCGTCACCTGCCACGACCTTGGGGATCGTCGCGACTTCAAAGCTGCGGTTGCCGGGATCCTCGCGCTCGGGCGAGAAGCCGAGGAAGAAGTCTATCTTCGACTGCAAGCCGGTCTTTTCCAGTATGGGCTTGATCACGTCGTCGGTGGTGCCAGGATAGGTGGTCGATTCCAGCACGATCAGCTGGCCGAGACGTAAATGCTTCGCGATGGTGCCTGCCGTGTTTCTGACAAAGGAGAGGTCCGGCTCTCGGTGTTTCGTCAGCGGTGTCGGAACGCAGATGATGATGACATCGCAGACGGCCAGTTCGGCAAAATCCGTAGTGGCGCGGAACCGTCCGATCGCCACCTCGCTGGCAAGGGCTGTGGACGTCACCGCCTCAATATAGGACTGGCCGTTGTTCAGGCTCTCGACCTTCTGGGCTTCGACGTCGAAGCCGGAAACCGGGAAGCCGGCGCGTGCGATCGCAACCGCCAGCGGCAACCCGACATAGCCCAGTCCGATCACGCCGACTTGCGCGGCACGCGTCGAAATCCGGTTCAGAAGACGGTCATATGTCGATCGTGAGGCGTCCAAAAATCTGCTTCCCGTCAATTCGGACAGGCTGTCCGCGCCCATGGCGAGGCGCACCATGGTCCCAAGAACCATTGCCGAGGCATATTGCGGAAAATCGGTTTCCGCAAGCCGTCATCAGACCGGCACCTTCGCCTTCAGGCTTGCGGCAGCAATCGCATAGCCGCCGGCGGCGCCATCGATGAAATGAACGTGATCGCGCTGCAGCGGCGATGCGACGAGGCATGTCATCAAGGCCGATTTCTGGCGGTGCAGGCCATAGTTGCAGATGCCCGCCTCTTCCGCCTGTTTCAGCCGGTTCTCGATCCGTTGCATCACATCCGCGTCAACGTCGATGGTCATCTTCAAGCCGTCGTCGAACTTCCGGAAATCCGAATTGCTGGCCACGTCGCGTTTGTAGATCTTCGGATCGAAACTGCCGATCGTCCAGCCATATCTATCCGTAACAGCCGTAAGCGTCATCAGGAACACTACCCACAGCTTCGATAGCCACCGCCATCCTGCGGGTGCCATGGCCCGGGCCTCGATATCGAGGCCGGCGGGCAGAAAACTGTAGCTCGGCCCGTTC
>NZ_RZTI01000259.1:0-2600 GCF_003997275.1 Mesorhizobium sp. M6A.T.Ce.TU.002.03.1.1 | reverse complement strand
GTTTCCACGAACCCGAGCGCACGGTGCGCACGCCGAGCCGCTGGCAGGTACGCCAGCCGATCTATTCGTCCTCGGTCGAGCGCTGGAAACTGTACGGCGATGCCCTCGATCCGCTGAGGGCTGCGCTGGGTCCGCTTGTCCAACCCTGATCCAAACGGTCGTTCGGTCCGAACGGCCTCGATCTCAGCTCATGCGGCCGCGTGCCGCCACCGGCAGCGTCTCCAGCACCCGTTCTCCGTCGACCAGATGCACCTCGTCGAACAGGTTGGTGACCACACAGCAATGGTCGGGCACGACGCGCACGCGCTCGCCGATACGCAGCCTGGCGTCGCCGGAAAGCGTGATGTTGCCGTGCTCCTCGCTGAGGCCGGTGACGGTGGCGCCCGGAACGCCGAGCAATTCGCCGAAATCAGGCAGCCCCAGTGTGTCGCTGGACAAGGCTTTGCTGCCGGCATCGAGGATGGCCCGTGTCGGCGTCGGATGGCTGACCACCGTCGACAGCACCGTCAGCGCGCAATCGTCGAGGCTTCCGACGCCTTTGGCGACCTGGTAGCGGTCGAGATAGATGTAGGTGCCGGGGCGGTACTCGGTGACGACGGAAGCCTCGCTTGAGCGCCACATATCCGGCGTGCCGCCGCTGGAGATGCGTTCGCAGGCAAGACCGGATGCAGCGAGCGCCTGGCGTGCATCGGCGAGCCATGCCTCAGCCTCGGCAGCGCGGCCTGCCGCGGGATAGGTCATAAGCCCGCCGAAGGCGAGCCCCTTGGCCTTGTTGATCTCTCTGGCCAATGCGACCGCCTCGCTGGCCGACTGGACGCCGCAGCGGCCCATGCCGGTATCGCATTCCACCAGCACCTGTAGCGGCTGGCCTGGATCGGTGAAGGTGGCGGCGAGACCCCCGAGCGTTTCCATGCTGTCTGATGTCACCGACAGCGTCACACGGCCGTGCAGCGCCTTGAGGCGCTCCAGCTTGGCCTTGCCCAGAATGTTGTAAGGGAGAAAAATGTCGGTGAGGCCGGCATCGGCCATCACCTCGGCCTCACCGATCTTCTGGCAGGTGATGCCGACCGCACCCGCTGCGATCTGCTTCTTTGCCCAGTAAGGCAATTTGTGGGTCTTGATGTGCGGCCTGAGCTTCAGCCCGTGGCGGTCGGCATGGGCCTGCGCCCGTGCGATATTGGCTTCGGCGCGGTCTACGTCGATCAGGATCGCCGGCGTATCGAGGTCGTCTATGCTTAGCATGGAATGCCACCCTAGGAATTTACCTGGACTTATGGCCTTGATCGAACCGGATGTCATGAGGCCAGCATGCGGTTTGCGTCGACACCGGATCGGTGTTCGGCTATGCGCTGTAGGCGCCGCCTGAAGAAGGATCACGACCATGAAACGTTCCACCGTCAACGACATCATCCGCGACGCCGATGCCTTCATCCGTTCGTTCGGCTACATCATGCCGCCCTTCGCCTATTGGTCGCCGGAAGAGATGAAGGCGCGCCGGCAGGATTCGTCGGCCATCTTCTCCTCTCGGCTCGGCTGGGACATCACCGATTACGGCCAGGGCAAGTTTGGCGAACTCGGCCTCTTCCTGTTCACCGTTCGCAACGGTCGCTACGAGGACATGAAGAAGGGCATGGGCATGCTCTATGCCGAGAAGATCATGATCTCGCGCAAGGATCAGCTGTCACCAATGCATCGCCACAACATCAAGGCCGAAGACATCATCAACCGTGGCGGCGGCAGACTGGTGCTGGAACTGTTCATGCATGATCGCGATGGCGGCATCGATCCGAAGGCCGAGGTATCGGTGCCTGTCGACGGAACCATCCACAGGCTGCCGGCGGGCGGGCTGCTGAAGCTCGACCCAGGCCAGAGCGTCACGCTGCTGCCGGGCGTCTGGCACGCCTTCTGGGCCGAGGGCAAGGATGTGCTGATCGGCGAGGTGTCGACCGTCAACGACGATCTTACCGACAATGTCTTCCGCGAACCGATCGGCCGCTTCGCGGACATCGACGAGGATGTCGCGCCGCTGCACCTCTTGGTGTCCGACTACGAGAAATGGGTGGGGTAGCTTTTCCCAATGGCGGGCGCGCCGCCCTTCATCTGGCCCCCGCTACCACATCATGAAGGACGCGACATCGGTGTCTGAGACCTTGCCGGCGCTGACATCGGCGATCGCCTGGTCGACGATGGCCACGCCCTCAGCCACTTCGTCCTCGGTCAGCGTCAATGGCGGCATGAATTCGAGCACATTGGCCTTCAGCCCGACATAGGTGAAGGCCGCACCCAGTTCGTAGCCGCGATAGATGATCTTGGCCGTCGTCGCCGCCGCGACCGGCTCGCGTGTCTTGCGGTCCTTGACCAGATCGACACCGACGGCAAGGCCACGCCCGCGCACGTTGCCGATGATTTCGTGTTTTGCGCCGAGCGCCCGCAGCGAATCTGTAAACAGCGTGCCGACGCGCGCCGAGCGTTCGACCAGGCCTTCGCTGTCGATCGTTTTCAGCACGGCGTTGCCGGCGGACGCCGCCACAGGGTTGCCGGCGGTCGTCTGCAGCGCGAAGGCCGGCGCGTGGTCCATGATCTCCTTCGGGCCGACAACC
>NZ_RZTI01000258.1:0-2847 GCF_003997275.1 Mesorhizobium sp. M6A.T.Ce.TU.002.03.1.1 | reverse complement strand
CGCTCATAGACGTGGACGTCGTGGCCGGCATGGCCGCCGCCCAGCAGCTTGGCCGTGCCGGCCACGACGTCCACGTCTATGAGCGCGAGAGCCGGCCGGGCGGGCTGATGCGCTATGGCATCCCCGACTTCAAGATCGAGAAGCACTATATCGATCGGCGCATCGAGCAGATGCAGGGCGAGGGCGTGAGCTTCCATTGTGGAATCAATGTCGGCGTCGATAAGCCGGTGGCGGAGCTGCTCGCCGAGTACGATGCGGTGCTCTATTGCGGCGGATCGGAAACACCGCGTCCGGCCAACATTCCCGGCGACGATCTCGACGGCGTCCATGACGCGATGCCCTATCTGGTGCAGCAGAACAAGCGCGTCGGCGGCGAGCCGATCCAGTCGGTGGCGTGGCCCTCCCAGCCGATCGTCGCCGGCGGCCAGCATGTCGTCGTCGTCGGCGGCGGCGATACCGCATCCGACTGCGTCGGCACCGCTTTCCGCCAGGGCGCCGTGCGCGTCACCCAGCTCGACATCCGGCCGCAGCCGCCGGAAAAGGAAGACAAGCTTTCGGTCTGGCCCTACTGGGCGACGAAGATGCGCACGTCATCCTCGCAGGACGAAGGCGCCGAGCGCGAGTTCCAGGTGGCGACGCTCGAATTCATCGGCGAAGACGGCCAGCTGAGCGGCGTCAAATGCTGCGAGGTCGATGAAAAGCGCAAACCGATCGCCGGCACGGAATTCGTCATCCGCGCCGATCTCGCGTTCATCGCCATCGGCTTTGCCGGGCCGGCCGCTCGAGGGCCGGTGTCGGAACTCGACGGGCAGATGACGATCGCCATCGACAGCCGCCGCTCGAACAACGTCGAGGCTAATGACCGCGACTACAAGACCAGCGTCGAAAAGCTCTATGCGGCGGGCGATGTGCGCCGCGGTCAATCGCTGGTCGTCTGGGCGATCCGCGAGGGCCGGCAGGCAGCGCGTTCGATCGACGAGGCGCTGATGGGATCGAGCGTGCTGCCGCGCTGAGTCTGTCTCGAGACCCTACTTGTGCGGCATCTGAAGGCGCTTTCCGCCCTTCCGCTGCCCCGGGCAGCTTACGGACTGATCGCCGTGGTCGTTTCGGTTGTGGCCGCGGCCGCAGGCTGCCGCCTTGGCGGCCAAGAAAAATCGTCGGCGCGGCCGGGCGAAGCAGCGGGCGCCTTGCCCTCGACGACGAATTTTTCACCGGGCCCGTCCGGCTTGGCCGGCGCTGCGGCACCGAGGAGTTCCGAACCGCCGTCGAGTGCCGGTGATTTCGAGTCGGCGTCGGTAGCCGGGGCGGCGGCCTCAGTCTTTTCGTTCGAGGGTGGACTACGCTACTGGCCCAGTACCGGCAAGCATCGAAGGACCTTTACAATCATAAAGGTACGTCACCGGTCTCGCGGCTCACCTATGACGATCTAGACGCGCATTCGAGTGAAGTCTTCTTCAACGCGATCCACAATCCGACTGGCATTTTCGTAAAGGCCTCCTCGGTGCGGGCGGCATCAGGGAGGGTTTTCTCATGACGAGGACTTCTTACAGAAATGGGGGGGGCTACTCAAACACATTCAGTGATCAGCGCGGGGGCGGCGTCAGCTATTTCACCGCCGATCTTGGATATAATTTCTTGAACGCGCCGCGCTACCGCATCGGTGCTTTTGTTGGCAACAATTTCCGGCACGAGAGCTACGACGCTTTCGGTTGCACGCAGCAGGCGACCAACTGGAGGACCTGTGTGCCAACCGTCCCGACCTACGTCAACCTCATCAGCCAGGACAACGATTAGCATTCGCTGCGACTCGGCTTGGCCGGGCAGACGCAACTCACCGCGCGACTCAGCCTTTCTGGTGACGTGGCGTTCCTCTTCACGCGGCTCGACGGCAAAGATCAGCACCACATGCGCCCCAAGATCAAGCTAATTCCCGAAGACGGCGATGGGCATGGCGTCCAACTCGAGGCGGTGTTGAACTACAAGGTCACGGATTTGTTCAACATCGGCGTCGGCGCCCGCTACTGGGCGGTGGCGAATAACGGCACCGCTCATTTCGAAGAGGCAATGGGCGGTCGTGGTTCCCCGCAGGCCGACGATTGGAAGGCAAAGCGCTACGGCGTGTTCGTGCAGGCTAGCATCAAGTTCAACTGAGAGAGCAAGAACCGGGGAGAGCGGCGATGCCACTCCAGCTCATCACGATCATTGGATCAACAGAAGGAAGTTTTCCGAAGAGTTCTGCAGGCGTGCGCAAAGTCGCCAGACAAAGTTCTCTCGGTCCATAGTGTACGTGCCGTCACGCCCGTTCTCGACATGGTTGAATGATACGTCCCGCGCGATCGATCAAAGTCGTTCTTCATTGGTTTTCCGGAAATCGCGGGAGCACAGCGTGCTGTGACCCTCGGCTGCTGGTTTTCTGTCAACGCGCAGATGAGGGAGAATGAGCGTACAGCAAAAATCATCAGTGCTGTCGCTTTCGCCAAAGCCCGCCGCAGCTAAAGGGCCCCACGCCCGGTAGCGCCCCCTGCCGGTCACCTCGCGGATGCCGAGTTCGGCGACCAGCCCGAGCGCAGCGCGCTGGCTGATTTTCAGCTCGGCCGCGACCAGACCTGCCGACACCAGCGGCCGCGCCAGCACCAGCTCGATCAGCGCCGGCAGGCTCGAGTTTTTGCGCCGGTTCCTGAGCCGGCGCTCCATCTGGCTTTTGGCCAGCGCCAGTCGGTCGATCTCCTTGAGCCCGGTCGCGGCGGCTTCGGCGAAGGCATGGAGGACGGCCAGCAGCCGGGTGGTCCGGTCGCGGGCGCGCCGCCGGTCGCGCGAAATGATGCGCAGCCCGGCATCAGGCAAAAC
>NZ_RZTI01000257.1:0-2854 GCF_003997275.1 Mesorhizobium sp. M6A.T.Ce.TU.002.03.1.1 | reverse complement strand
AACCAGATGCTCACGCTTGAGGGGAAGAAGTTCTCAACATCACGAAAACACGCAATCTGGGTGAACGACATCGCTGCGGAAGAAACTGCCGAGCCGCTTCGCTTCTACTTGTGTCGGTGTCGTCCGGACGGTTCTGTCGAGGACTTCTCCATGGGTGCCTACGAGAGCTGGAAACGGGACTTCTGGGACGGACGGCTGTCGAGATCGGTCGCGAAGGCTAACGAGGTCATCGGGCGGGTCGCGACAGACGAGCTCCCGTGTCCTGGCCAGTGGTCAGCCACCGACATTGCGTTCCTCGCGGACTGCAGACGCTTCAACGCGGAAGTGCGGGCGCGATTCGAAGCGGATTACCCGGACGTACGTCAGCTGACACGCGCAATCGAGGCGTTCGTCGACGCAATTGACCACTATTCATGTTCAGTGCTGCAAGTTCCGGCTGCGCCGAAGGTGAAGGAGGCGCTTGCCCGGACTGCGGCCCGCGCGGTGACCTTCGCGCTCGTCGGACTCTGTGTCGCGACATACCCGGTCGTACCTGATTTCGCCATCTCCATCGCAAGGAGTCTGGGGCTAGGGGTTCCCAAGCTCAGCTGGTTCGACCGCGACTGGATGGCCGAGCCAGTCCGTCTGTCTGCAAGCCATGACGCCGGAGGCCGTTGAATAACCGATCAAAGACTTCGGGCGTTCACCGCAGCCACTTTTCGAGAATCAGCCCGGAGGATGCGGGCAAGCCAGGAAGTGCATCGTGGACGTCGTCTTTGATCAGCCTTGTCACCGAAACGACGCCGATGTCGTCCGGCTCGGGCGAAGTCTGAAGTGTTGATGGCTTTTCAAAAGCGCGGCTAAACGACGACAAGAGTTGGTTGTGTTGCAACGTTTTTTTCTGTGTCATGAAGGTTGGTCGGGACAGGCCGCTGTCATGCCGCCAGTATGGCGAACTGCTCGGCCAGGAAGGGATTTGGGTTGAACGCGTACCTCGCCTGTCGCTTGAGCATCAGGTGAAGCATTTCGATCCCCGACAGGGTGATGCTGGCGGTGGCCGGCGACTTGAAACCCAGCATCGGCCGCACACGGCGCTTGATGCGCCGGTGGTCCTGCTCGAGATCCTGTTGTCAAGTATCGACTTTTCCTGATCGTGATCGGGTTCAGCAAGCGCCGGGAACGATCCTGCAACCGATTTGCCGCATCGCAGGAAGTGATGGCTTCATGATTGGTCTGGCTGCCGTCGATGACGATGCGATCGGGCCGGTTATGGCGCTCCAGGGCTTTCCTGAAGAAGCGCTTGGCAGCCAGCAGGTCGCGGTGCTCGCTGAACCAGAATTCGACCGAGTCGCCGACACTGTCGATGGCGCGGTAGAGATACATCCACTCACCGCGAACCTTGACGTAGCTTTCGTCGACATGCCATTTTGCCGGTGATGGCACGCTTGCGGCGGTTGAAGCGCTCCAGCAACCGCGGCGCGAAATGAATGACCCAGCGATGGATCGTCGAATGATCGACGCCGAATGCCGCGTTCGGCCATCATTTCTTTCCAGTCGCGCAGGCTCAGATTGTAGGCCAGATACCAGCGCACGCATAACAAGATGACGGACTGGTCGAACTGATGGCCTTTGAACATCTCGAACCTCGCGAAAATTGATGCAGGGTTCTCCCACGCGACCAGTTACCAAAGCTTTGCAACACAACCTGGCGGCTGCCATCCAACTGGGGCAGCAGCGACGTCACGGTCCGATCGTTACGGTAGCGCGCCAGCAGATTGTAGACTTGGCGGGTCGAGAGGCGCAGCTCGGCCGCGGCCCGGTTGATTGCCGCGCGTCTTGGCCCCGAACCGTCGAGAATCCTGTCGAGCTCGCGAGCGAGTCGACGTGCCGCCGACCATGCTTCGTCGGAATGCGACGTGCCGGGTGCGGCTTTCCGGTTGTGCAATCGGTGTGGCAAATCGAGCAGTCAGTGAAATCGTTAGCGAAAAATCGAGGCTGTCGTGGCGCCTAAACCTAAACAACACCTGACTTTCCCTGTTGAAATCGGGAAGTAAAAGCGACAGCCGAAGACCTCCTCGCCCGCCTCGACGAGCGCGTGGCCAAAAGCCCGGTCCGCGAAGGCTGGCTCGAACGCGAAACTTTGCCGACGCCGCCGCCGCGCTGTGGCTCGACGGCGAGCTCGTCCATGCCGAAGACCTCCTGCTGCACGACGCCCACATGGACATCCGCACTCCGACCCACGAGCTCACCCGGGCGCACGCCGTGCTGCGCGCCCGCCGCCGCATTTTCACACAAAAACGAGACTGGGCGCTGTCGCGGCCCGGCCTTTTGGCGCTGCGTGGCCGCGAAGGGCAGGGCGGCAACGGGGCGAGCGCCGGCCGAGTTGGCTCCGGACTCGATGCCGCGACGGCCGCCGTCAGTGCGGACGACGATGCCGGCGAAAACCTTGCTGAAGACACTGACCAGGAGGACGCGCTGAGCGAAGAGCTGGCCGAGATCGATGCTGTGCTGGCCCGCTCCAGCCGACTGCTGGCCGGCGAGAATTTGGCGCCGCGCGCGGCAGACGGCCCGGAGGTCGACACGGCAGGGCAGGGGGAAAGTGCGCCAGGTCTTGCCGGACAATCTCAGGCCGCTGATCCGCGACCTCGACTGGGACGAGGACCAGCGGCTGGCCGACTGGCTCGCCATCGTCGACCGGCTGCGCGGCGAAAACATGCCGGCCGCGCTGGCAGCGGCGATCGCCTGGGACGCATGGCAGACAATCGAGCCGCTGCAGCACCAGCATTGGCTCGGAAATCTGCTCGTCGCGGCGCTGCTGCGCCAAACCGGCAAGGTCGGCTCGCATCTGTTTTGCCTAATGCCGGGCTGCGCATCA
>NZ_RZTI01000256.1:0-2990 GCF_003997275.1 Mesorhizobium sp. M6A.T.Ce.TU.002.03.1.1 | reverse complement strand
ATATGACGGCTATGAGTGACCTTGGCCGATCGGCTCACGTCAGGGAACGTAACTAACTGTAACCTACGGGCTAGTATTGGCCCAGCGCACGCGGACCATTCAGTCCGCGACGCCATCGATAAATGGCCGTTGGCATCTCATACGAACGCCACCTAAGGGTCGATGTCTTGGTATCTGACTACGTTCGCCAAAACGTCCGCAACGACGGCAGGATGCCCGGGTTTGACCCCATTGCAGCCGTTCTCTGAGAGAAGGTTTGCGAAAAGCCATGACCCGAAAGCAAAATCCATCCGATCCCGTTCAATAGCTTATCCCGCCCTCAAACACGGTCAGCTACAATGATCGACAGCCGTAACGTTTGAGACGACCGGGTTCGACAGGCTGTCGCGGAATGCCTTTAACCAGCTCTATTGCTGCACCAGCTCGAACTCGCCCGGCTTCCAGGTCTTGTCGAACCAGGACTCGAGCGGGCCATAGAGGCGAAGAAGGACGTTCCAGCCCTTGCCGGGAACTGTCTGGACCCAGTTGGCCTCATGGCCTTCCGGCGCTGTCGGACCGAACCAGACATCGACCGAGGAGTCCGCGTTGATCACAATGTCTTTCTTGTCGCTGCCGATGCTGGGGAATTGCTGGTCCGTCTGCAGCATCGAACGCGTTTGATTGTCATACGCAACGAACGACCAGAATTCTTTTGCCGGAATGTTTGGCGGCAGGTGGATTTTATAGGTCTTGCCGCCATCGAACGGTTTGCCGTCCTTGTCTGTGGTGGCGCCGGCGTATTGCGAACCGATGCCGACGCGCTTTATCGCCATGGCCGGCGTGATACCCGTGGCATAGTAGTGGAACAGGACACGGGCATCCAGATACCGAACGCCCGGCTGCAGAAGAAACTCGTAGTTACCGCCGACAAAGCCGGTGAACCAGGCACTGTCCGGATAATAATAGGCGTCCGTCATGCGGGTCTTGAATGTGATGGTGCGCGCCGTCGCATTGCCGACGGCGACGGCTTCAGTGAGGATCTTCTTCATCCGCTCGTCGGGTGCGAAGGGTTTGCCCTTTTCGATGCCGATGGCGGCGAGCTGTCCGAGCACTTCCGGGTGATAGGCCTCGTTCGGCTCGTACTGGACGATGTCGTTAACTTCTTCGAAGAAGTGAAAATCATTGGCATGGATCGTGTTGTACTCCTTGCCCGAGGTGTTGATGATCTTCATCGGCGGCGGATTGCCGGCTTCCGAAAGGGGATAAACCTTGGCGAATTTCTTGGTGTTTTCGACCGCGGTTGCAGTGCTGCCGTTTTCGAGGAAGCCGCGCCAGAAGAACAGGTTTCCGTAAGTCGAGGTTCGAAACACGAAATAGCCTTCGGGTATCTCGCCCTGATAACCCGGCGGCAAAAGCAGGTATTTTCCACCCTTGCCCTTGTCCGGGCCGGCATTGCCGACATCGCCGACATATTGGAACCAGTGATTGTCGATCATGCCCAGGATATTGGGCGGCGTCTCGATGACCAGCGGACCGGCCTTGGTATCCAGCCACATCAGATTGTAGATGCTTTCGGTGTTGCCGGTGAGGAACAACGAATGCGAATCCATCAGGTTTTCGAAGATCAGAATGGTCTGATTGTTGTCGGCGCCCTGGCTAGCCAATCCAACCCGCAGGGCTTCAACCGACGCGCCGGGCATGGCGTTGAGAAAAGCGTCGACGCCGCGCATGAAATCGAGATTGTCGTAGATCTTCTCCGAGGTGGCGTCATCCGGGAAGCCATCGAAAAAGTTCAACTTGCCAAGCCTGGTGTCCACACTCTCCGGCGTGACGATCGAATCCGGTATCGGCGTCGTCATTTTCATCTTCGGCGCTTCGGCGGAAGCGGTGCCCAAGCCTATCAGGACCACCGCGGCGGTGGCGCAAAGCATTCTCGTCGTGCGTATCATAACTCTCTCCTCATCGACATCTCAGCGTGGTCGGGATAATTCACGGTCGGGATAATTATTGCGCCACATTGATACCGGGCGGCTGCCAGCTGCCTTCGCCGGCCGGCAGAATTGAAGGCGCTTCCGTCTTCGGCCAGTACAGGCGCATCACGAGATAGATCGTGCCATCGGGAGCAGGCAGCCAGTTAGCTTCCTTATCCGTGCCGGGGCTGTCTTTCTGGATATAGAGGGTGAGCGAGCCATCCTCGTTCTTCTTCATGCCGGACAACATCGGCGAGTTGATGAGATAGCGGTTGATCGGGTTCTTGATCAGGAACTGGCTCTTGCCGTCATACATCGTTACCGACCAGAAGGAATTCACTGGCGGGAGTTGCCCGGCGGGAAAGGTGAGAGTGTAGTTGTGCTTGCTGCCGTCGAGCGGTTCCCCGGTGGCATCCGTTCTGGTGAAGGGGTACATGGCCTCTGCTGCATCGTTGCCATAGAGGCCTGCCTTTGCAGCTCCGGCCCGCAGCAACCAATCGCCGTTGTAGAAGGCCTCGTCGCCAAGAAGCGAGCTGACGTTCCAGCCGTTGATGGGCTTGTTTCCGCTGGCCAGCCATTTGTTGATTTTATCGTCACCTTGCTTCATGCCGATCAGCATTTCGGCTTTGTGTTCGAGCGATAGGTCCTTCAACTCGAAGGTTTTGCCGGGACCGATGCCAATCTTCGCTAGTTTCGCGCGAATATTCTTGTCCCGTGGCGTCTCGGGGACGAATTGCAGGGCCGCATCGAGATATTGGAAGAAGTTCTCCTTGATCCCGGCAGTGGTGGCAGGAAGGAACTCGATCGTCGGTGCGGCGGGCGGGGCGGGTTTTTTTAGAAACGCGGAAAGCGGCTGCGCCTTGTAGCCGGCCTGCACCTTTTCCACGTTCGGCATATCTTCGGCGTTGATGAGCTGGGTCCGAAAGTTGGCAAATACGAACGGGGTGGTCGAGGAAAAGACTTGGCTGATGCCGACGGGCTTCTCGCCTTTCCAGTCGGGTCCGACAACGAGATAGGAACCCGGGTCGTTTCCCGTGGCGC
>NZ_RZTI01000255.1:0-3024 GCF_003997275.1 Mesorhizobium sp. M6A.T.Ce.TU.002.03.1.1 | reverse complement strand
GCGCTGGCGCTCGACACTTCGGCACTGGAGCCGAGCGCCAGCGCCATGGCGGCTGCGGCGTGATCGTCGAGCAGGCCGCGCAGAGTGAGCGTGACTTCGGTCTCGGCGGCTGGCAGCACCTTGAAGGTGACGTCGGTGAATACAGCCAGCGTGCCCCAACTGTTGGCCATGAGTTTGGACAGGTCATAGCCGGTGACGTTCTTGACCACGCGGCCACCGGACTTGAACGCCTCGCCGCGACCAGAGACGGCTGCTATGCCGAGGATGTGGTCGCGCGCCGCCCCCGCCTTCAGCCGGCGCGGGCCGGACAGGTTCGAGGCCAGCACGCCGCCGATCGTGCCTTTTCCCTTTTCGCCGCCGAGCAGCGGGCCATAGTCCAGCGGCTCGAAGGCCAGCTGCTGGCCGTTTTCGGCAAGCAATTTTTCGATCTCGGCGAGCGGCGTGCCGGCCTTCGCCGACAGCACCAGTTCGGCCGGCTCGTAAAGCGTGACGCCGGACAGTTTCGACAGGTCGAGCGTGTGCTCGGTCTGCAGCGGACGGCCGATGCCGCGCTTGGAGCCATGGCCGAGGATTTCGAGCGGCGATTCTTCTGCCGCAGCCCAGGCGACGGTGGAGAGGGTTTCGGTTGCGGTCGAAGGGGTGAAGATGGTCATGGCGATCTCTGGTTCCTCGCCCGCGCGAAGCGGGGGAGAGGTGGCTCGGGCGAAGCCCGAGACGGAGAGGGGGCAATCATAGAGCGCCACCCCCAACCTTCTTGGCCGCAAAAACGAACCTCAGGTCCGAGGCGATCACGTCTTCGGCCAATCGCCCTTCCAGCACCGCAAGGATAGTCTCGCAAACGCTCGTCCGGCCCTTGAGTACGTCGACATTCCAGAACCGCACGACCGAGAACCCTTCGCCACGCATGAATTCGTCGCGTCGCCTATCGTAGGAACTCCCGGCATGCTGACTTCCGTCCAGTTCAACGACCAGCTTTTCGCTTCGGCAGGCGAAGTCGGCGAAATATGGCCCGATCGGCATCTGACGCACGAATTTGTATCCGCCCAGCTTCTTGGCCTTCAGCTCGTTCCAGAGGGTTGCTTCCGCCGGATTGTTGCCATGGCGAAGCGCGCGGGCACGCGCGATCCTTTCAGGTGAGCGTCGGCTTGGCACGTCGGCCGCAGGCCCCCTCTCCGTCTCGGGCTTCGCCCGAGCCACCTCTCCCCCGCTTCGCGGGGGCGAGGAACCGTCATTTTGAGACGTTGCCATCAAAACCTCGGAATGTCCGGAAACGCCATTTGCCCGCGATGCACGTGCATGCGTCCGAGCTCGGCGCAGCGGCGCAGCTGCGGAAACACCTTGCCCGGATTGAGCAGATGGTTGGGATCGAAAGCGCATTTGACCCGCATCTGCTGGTCGAGGTCGATCTGGTTGAACATTTCCGGCATCAGGTCGCGCTTCTCCACCCCTACCCCGTGCTCGCCGGTCAGCACGCCGCCGACCTTGACGCAGAGCCGCAGGATGTCGGCGCCGAAGCTTTCCGCCTTGTCGAGCTCGCCCGGCATGTTGGCGTCATAGAGGATGAGCGGATGCAGGTTGCCGTCGCCGGCATGGAAGACATTGGCGACGCCGAGCCCGTATTTCTCGGAGAGCTCGCGCATGCCGGCGAGCACGCGCGGCAGTTCCTTGCGCGGGATGGTGCCGTCCATGCAGTAATAGTCGGGTGAGATGCGGCCGACCGCCGGGAAGGCTGCCTTGCGGCCGGCCCAGAAGCTCAGCCGCTCCTGCTCCGACTGCGAAATGCGGCAGGTGGTCGAGCCGTTCCTGTAGGCGATGGCTTCGACAAGGCCGATCAAATGATCGACCTCGACGCCCGGCCCGTCGAGCTCGACGATCAGCAGCGCCTCGACATCCAAGGGATAGCCGGCATGGACGAAATCCTCGGCTGCGTGGATCGCCGGGCGGTCCATCATCTCCATGCCGCCCGGGATGATGCCGGCGCCAATGATGTCGGCGACGCATTGGCCGCCCTGCTCGCTGGTCGGGAAGCCGATCAAAAGCGCGCGCGCCGTCTCCGGCTTCTTCAGGATGCGCACGGTAACCTCGGTGACGACACCCAGCAGCCCTTCGGAACCGGTCATGACCCCGAGCAGGTCGTAGCCTTCCGCGTCGAGATGCTTGCCGCCGAGCCGCACCACCTCGCCATTCATCAGCACCATCTCGATACCGAGCACATTGTTGGCGGTAAGGCCATATTTCAGGCAATGCACGCCACCGGAATTTTCCGCGACATTGCCGCCGATCGAGCAGGCGATCTGGGAGGATGGATCGGGGGCGTAGTAAAAACCCTCCTGCTCGACGGCGGTGGTGATGCCGAGATTGGTGACGCCCGGCTGGGCGACGACGATGCGGTTGGGAAAATCGATCTCGAGAATGCGGTTGAACCGGCTCATGACTAGCAGCACCGCGTCTTCGAGCGGCAGCGCCCCGCCGGACAGCGACGTGCCGGAGCCGCGCGGCACAACGCGGATGTTGCGGTCGTTGCAATAGTTCAGCACGCGCGAGACCTGCGCCACCGTTTCGGGCAGCACCACGACCAGCGGCAATTGCCGATAGGCGGTGAGGCCGTCGCTCTCGAAGGCGCGCATTGAATTGGCAGCGTCGACCACGCCTTCGCCGGGCACGATGATGCGCATATCGGCGACGATCTCGTCGCGCCGGCGCATCGTGGCGTCGTCTGGCTTCGGCATCAGCAGGCCGGACATCAACAGCCTCCTTCGATTGACTGGTAAAAATCTTTTACCAGTGGCGGGTGCGTGTTGCAAATCCTGCTTGGCCGAAATCGGAAGCCGACGCCGGGACCGGCTTCTGCGGCGGCAATCTGCCGCTGGCTTTCTCCCCCCTTGAGGGGGAGATGGCCGCGAAGCGGTCAGAGGGGGTCCAGGCGCGTAAAGTGCCAACGTCATTTCTTGTCGGTAGAGCGTTGGCGCTCCACCGAGGCGACCCCCTCTGTCGCCTTCGGCGACATCTCCCCCCCCAGGGGGG
>NZ_RZTI01000254.1:0-3087 GCF_003997275.1 Mesorhizobium sp. M6A.T.Ce.TU.002.03.1.1 | reverse complement strand
GGCATATTGGGCGGGCAGAGTTGAACCAGTCATGACAGGTTCCATACTCATAGTCGATGACGATCCCGTGCAGCGCAGGCTGCTCGAGGCGGCCGTGACGAAATTCGGCCACAGCGCGATCATCACGGATGGCGGCGAGGCGGGTCTCGACGCGCTCGACGGGCCGAATGCGCGCGACGTGTCGGTGGTCATCCTCGACCTTGTCATGCCGGGCCTCGATGGCATTGGCGTGCTGAAGGCGATGCGCGAGCGCGGCATCCATGTTCCGGTCATCGTGCAGACCGCCCAGGGTGGCATCGAGACCGTCGTTTCGGCCATGCGTCATGGCGCCTTCGATTTCGTCGTCAAGCCGGCCTCTCCCGACAGGCTGCAGGCATCGATCGGCAATGCGCTCAAAGTCGAGGCGGTCGAGGGCGAAGTGAAGCGCACGTCGCGGCGGCGCGGTGGCCATCTGACCTTCAAGGACATGATCACGCACAGCCCGGCGATGGACCGGGTGATCCGCCTCGGCCAGAAGGCGGCCGCGTCCAACATCCCGATCCTTATCGAGGGCGAATCCGGCGTCGGCAAGGAGCTGGTGGCGCGCGCCATCCAAGGCAGCGGCGACCGCCGCTCAAAACCCTTCGTCACCGTCAATTGCGGTGCCATTCCCGACAATCTGGTCGAATCGATCCTGTTCGGCCACGAGAAAGGCTCGTTCACCGGCGCCACCGAAAAACACACCGGCAAGTTCGTCGAGGCGCATTCGGGCACGCTCTTCCTCGACGAGATCGGCGACCTGCCGCTCGACGTGCAGGTCAAGCTGTTGCGCGCCGTGCAGGACGGTGAGGTTGATCCGGTCGGCGGGCGTTCGACCGTCAGGGTCGACATCAGGCTGATCTCGGCGACGCACCGCAATCTTCTGCAGCAGGTCAAGGACGGCAAGTTCCGCGAGGATCTGTTCTACCGGCTGAACGTCTATCCGATTTTCGTGCCGCCGCTGCGCGATCGTCGCGACGACATCCCGTATTTGGTCGAGCACTTCCTGGAGAAGGTTGCGCCCACCGATCCACGTCGCCGTCTGCACGGCATTTCGGCCGCGGCGCTCGCCATGCTGCAGGCCTATGACTGGCCGGGAAACATCCGGCAGCTGGAAAACGCCGTCTTCCGGGCCTCGGTGCTTTGTGAAGGCGACGTGCTGACCGAGGAGGAGTTTCCGCAGATCCGGGCGCAGGTCGTGGGCACCGTCAACCTCGATGCGCATGACGCGTTGCCTCCCGCATCGCCTTTGATCATCGGGCCGCTTGGCGAGGACGCGCCGGCCAATAACGGCATCGCTGCGACCGAGCTCGATCCGCCGGCCAGTCCGCAGCCCCGCTTCGGCACGCTGCGGGCGCTCGACGAACGCGGCAATGTACGCGCGCTGGCCGATGTCGAACTCGAAATGATCAAGCTCGCCATCGACCATTACAGCGGCCAGATGAGCGAAGTTGCCCGCCGCCTCGGCATCGGCCGCTCGACGCTCTACAGGAAGCTCAAGGAATACGGCATCGATCCGGAAACAGGCCGTGTCGACCGGCTTGCTTCCTGACAAAGTAAGTTCGAACCAGCTTGCCAGCCCGGCATCAGGACGTTTGACATCATCGATGAGGGCGTGACGCGCGTCAGACGGCATGCTTGCGGCAGTGTTCACGCATTAAGGCGGCCGGTAACAGATCGTGTTCATGGCAAAGCCCGAAACATGATCTAAACCAGCAGTTTACCAAGAAACCCTGCGCAATATTTTTGACGGGATATCGCCACGGTGTTACCGCATTTCGGCTTCAATAAGCGATGATTAACCATTAGGATCGATATTCGGATGCGAACATCATCGCATCCGTTGGTCAAATCCGGGGACAAACGGCAGCCTGCAAGGCCTTTTGATTTGAACAAAGTCGAACGACACACAAACGGGCGGCACTATCACATGAGCGTCTGGCCGAGATGGCTGGCAGCGGTGATTCTCGCCTTTGGCTTCCTTGCAGCGGCTGCGACCGGGGCCAGCGCCCAGACACGTTCGCTGAAACTCTATAACCTCCACACCAAAGAGAAGGCGGAGATCGTCTTCAAGCGCGGCGGCCGCTACGACCAGGCGGGTCTGAAAAAGATCAACGTCATCCTGCGCGACTGGCGCCGCAACGAGCCGACCAAGATGGATCCGCGCCTGCTGGACCTGGTCTGGGAGGCTTACCGGCAGAGCGGCGCCCGCGACTATATCCAGGTCGTGTGCGGTTATCGCTCGTCGTCCACGAACTCGATGCTGCGCAGTCGCAGCAGGGGCGTCGCCAAGAAAAGCCAGCATATGCTCGGCAAGGCGATGGACTTTTACATTCCCGGTGTGCCGCTGAAGAAACTGCGCGACATCGGTCTGCGGATGCAGGGCGGCGGCGTCGGCTACTATCCGTCGTCCGGCTCGCCCTTTGTCCACATGGATGTCGGCAATGTGCGCCACTGGCCGGGCATCAGCCGCCAGGAGCTGGCGCGCGTGTTCCCCAATGGCAAGACGCTGCACGTGCCGAGCGACGGCAAGCCGCTGCCCGGCTATTCACAGGCGCTCGCCTCCTACAAGTCGCGCAAGGGCGCCGGCAGCCCCGCTATTGAACTGGCCAGCGCAGGTGGCGGTTCCAAAAGATCCGGCGGTCTGCTGGCGGCTTTCTTCGGCGGCGGTGAAGACGAGGCGGATGACAGCGCCGATGTGGCAGCCGCGCCGGCGCCGAAGCCAAAGACCGTGAAACCTACGAACGCGAAGCCGGCGCCGGTCGCCAAGGACAGCAAGCTTGCGGGCATTGCCATCGTGTCGCCTGAGGATGCCAAGCGCGCCGAAATCCCGCAAATCGCCGATGCGCCTGCTCCGGAACCGGAGGAGGACACGCCGGAAACGATCATCGCAGCGCTGCCGGCGCGCAGCATTCCGCTGCCTGATTTCGCCCCGCGTCCGAAGACCGATGTCGGCGCCCAGCCGCCCGAAAACGTTCCGTTCGGCGTGGCGGTTGCCACCGCTACCACCGAACAGGCGGCGGCCACCGCGCCAGCGCCGGCAAGCGCCCCCCTTCGCATGGCCCACCC
>NZ_RZTI01000253.1:0-3124 GCF_003997275.1 Mesorhizobium sp. M6A.T.Ce.TU.002.03.1.1 | reverse complement strand
GTGCTGCGGCCGGCCTCGTCGGAATAGTCGATGGTCAGCACCTGGCGTTTTTCCACCGCGCGCGACATCAGGCCGCTAGGCCTATGGTTCTGGGGCAAGGTGTGGACGCTGGTCGCATGGTGCGAGATGCGCGACGATTTCCGCGCTTTCCGTATCGATCGCATCGCTTCGGTGGTCATAGCCGGCCGCGTCTTCAAGCCGGAGCGCGGCAAGCAGCTCGCAGATTTCTATCGTGCGGTTGAGCGCAGCGAGGATTACGGCATGGCACCGGACCGAGCCGCGCGAACTTAGGCGCAGCGCTTTTCCTTCTCCCCTTGTGGGAGAAGGTGGATTGGCGCGCAGCGCCAAGACGGATGAGGGGTGTTGGAAGAAACTCCAACGCCGCGATCCGTCCAGCACCCCTCATCCGACCGAGCTTCGCTCGGCCACCTTCTCCCACAAAGGGGAGAAGGAAAGGGCGCCGTTCCTCAATCCTCGTCGTCGGTATCCTCGTCCTTCGACTTCAGCGCCGAAAGCTTGGCAAAGACGGCGTTGGCGTCGAGTTCCGCATCCTCGTCCTTTGGCTTCTCCGGCGCCGGCACCAGCCGCTCGGTCAATGCCGCCGGCAGCAGCGTGTCGCCGGCCGGCTGTGCCTGCTCGCGGCCACGCGAGGCGCGGTTGACTTCCATGTCGAGGTCGATCTGCGAGGCGAGACCCAGCGTCACCGGATCCATCGGCTGCAGATTGGCCGAGTTCCAGTGCTTTCTGTCGCGGATCTGGTCGATCGTCGACTTGGTGGTGCCGACGAGGCGCGCGATCTGCGCGTCCTTCAGCTCGGGATGGTTGCGCACCAGCCAGAGTATGGCGTTGGGCCGGTCCTGGCGCTTCGACAGCGGCGTGTAGCGCGGACCCTTGCGCTTGGATTCGGGCACCCGCACCTTGGGGTCGGACAGCTTCAGCCGATGGTTCGCATCCTTCTCAGCGCGTGCGATCTCGTCGCGGGTCAGCTGGCCAGTCATGATCGGGTCCATGCCCTTGATGCCTTGCGCCGATTCGCCATCGGCGATCGCCTTGACCTCGAGCGGATGCAGCGAGCAGAACTGCGCGATCTGCTCGAAGGAGAGCGCGGTATTGTCGACCAGCCAGACGGCGGTCGCCTTGGGCATCAGCAGCGTATTGGCCATTGCAAAATATCCTTCTCGTTCGCCCGCGTTCCCGCGCGGGCGGTGGTTTTAGAGCCACCAAAATGGGAAATTCGCGGTCTGTATAACCGCTCTCTCGCCATTTCGCAACGTTTTTGGCGCGTGGCGGCGAGGACGGCGGGAGATATCGAACCTGTCAAGGCAGCCCTTCAGCTTCGGCGCCGTGCATCGGCGTTTCGGCTCCGCAGGTTATGGCTTGGCCGAGCGCCAGAAGAGTAGTCCTGCTCAGGTTCAGCCCGCCATCGGCGAGGTGGGATTGAGGGCAGCATCGCCTGATTCAGCGGCGATGCAACTTGCGCGAGAGCTTCCGTGTGCTAGGCTTCATCAGCCAAATGTGCGCAGCAACGGAAGGCCATCATCATGGCTGACGTGACCATCCATTCAGTTTCCACCGTTGTTGGTCAGATCTACGAGGCCGCCTATGATCAGGAGCGCTGGCCTGATGTGGTCGTGGGGCTGCGCGACCTGTTCAAGGCATCGCGAAGCTGTATCGCGCGGCTCGATCAGCAGGCGTTCAGCGCGGTCGGGACTGTCGATGACCCGGGGCTGTGTTCTCCCGAGGCGGCAGCGGCACACATGCGTGACCCCATCAGCACGGTCGCGGCAGCGCTGCCGGTGGGCAAAATCTATGATCGGACGCGGATAGCTGGAGACGTGGCGGCGTTCCGTCGCCGCGAACTCTGGCAAGAGTGGATGAGGCCGCGCGACATGCATCACGGACTCGCCTCCAATCTTCTGGCTTCCAACGGCTCCTATTGGTTTTTCGATATCCATCGCGGCTCGAAGCAGGGCGCGTTCGGTGCCGACGACATCGATCTGTTGCAGAAGATCGTGCCGCATATGCTGCGCGCTGGGGAGATCGGCCGGCAGTTGGAGAACACGTCGGCGCTGGCATCGGCCTTCTCGCATCTGCCCTTCGGCGTGTTTCTGGTGGACGGCTTTCAGCGTATCGCCCAAATGAACGAGGCCGCCGAGGCAATGCTGGCACGGCCCGACAGCCCTCTGGCACTGAATGGCGGCACGATCGTCGCCTCCAATCTCAGGGATGCTCAGCAGCTTCAGCGGCTGGTCGCGAATGCCTGCTCGCTACATGGCGGCGCCATGCTCGGGACCGGAGGAACGCTGCTGGTGCCATCGGACCGCGAGCGATTTGACCTGACACGGTTGGTGCTGTCGGTTGCCCCATTCGTCGACGCCCGCGCGTATGGCCTGGCGTCGGAGCGTTGCGCGGTGATCATGGTCACGGAGGTCGCCCGGCGCATTCCCGACGGTTTCGAGACCCATATCCGCTACCTGTTCGATCTGACGGCGGCTGAGGCGAAGCTTGCAACAGCCTTGGCATCGGGGCGGTCGCTGAAGGAAACCGCGGCGAATTCGAACATAACCGTGAAGACCTGCCGCACTTATCTCGAACGGATTTTCTCCAAGACCCGCACCCGGCAGCAGAGCGAACTGGTCGCATTGCTCAAGAGCACGGAACCACTCAGCGGGCGCGGCTGGTAACCCGCCAACAAAACGTCCTCATGTCGGCATTTGCCGACTGTTAGAGGGGAAGTGTTTCATCCACATTTCGCTTCGGTAGCGGCGATCTGCCCTTGGGAGAGCAGACGCCGCCGATGTGGGCTGATCGATGTTGGAAACCGGGCACGCTGTCGCGGCGGGGTTGTTTCCGTTCGCCATTTCCTATGCGCTGTTGGCAATGCTGCCGGGCGCCAATTTTGCCGTCGTCGCGCAGGCCGGGCTAACCGCGTCGCGTGCCACAGCGCTTTCGGCTGCCGCCGGTATTGCCCTTGGCGCGAGTTCGCTGGCGGCGATCGTCGCGACGGGAGCCGGCGCGCTGCCGCCGGGAGGCATCGCACACCAGATGGCCGCCAGCCTTTACGGCGCAATTCTGGTCTTCATCGGCTGGAATTCGATGCGGCGGGCGCTGTCCTTTCAAGCTG
>NZ_RZTI01000252.1:0-3148 GCF_003997275.1 Mesorhizobium sp. M6A.T.Ce.TU.002.03.1.1 | reverse complement strand
TTTGTTTTTTTTTTTTTTCAAGCAGAAGCCGGCAAACGAGATGGGAAAGCTGATCGGCTGGCCCGTATCGACCGCGACCGCGTTGATCTTCAAAATGGTGGCGGCCTTGAGCAGCGGCGTGATTTTCGCGTCGAATGTCACGGGAACCAGGCAACCGACGGCCTGACAGGTGCTGAACTGCAGGATGCCCTCCAGCTTCTTGTCGTCAACTTCGAGATTGATGCCCTTGGCCAGGGCCAGCCCGAACGGCAGCGCCAAGGTGCCGTCGGCTTGCTCTGCGGCCTTGGTCGCCAATTCTATCGCCAGAAGGCGCTGGCCGTTCTGCTTGTTGAACTGCTGATGCGACAGGCTGCATGCCTTGGTTTTGCCAATGATCTGGCAATTGACCGTCCAGTCGCCATGCGTCTCGGACAGGGCCGACGCGCCACCGGGCAGTTGCGGCGGCTTGGCCACGTCGGCCGGCACGGCTTTGTCGGTCTTGGTCTGGGCCAATGCCATTGCCGCCGGCAGGCCGGCGATGAAGGCGATGCCCAGCACAGCAGCGAAATACGCCCGCTTTCTCATGAAGACCCCCTCTTGCCCTCCACCTCAAGCCAGCTAGAAGCTGACCTTGAGGGACGCGCTGACCGCGTTCTGTTTTACTGTTTCCCCGAAGGCGCCATTGTACCTGACGGCCATGCCGACGCCGTTCACGCCATTGAGTTCGAGGCCGGCACCGACGCGATAGAGCGGCGAATCGACCTCCTGTGTCAAGTGCAGCGCCGGATTGCCGGGCAGATCTTCCGCGGCCGCGAATTGGCCCTCGATCTCCCACTTCTTGTTCGAGAACTCCACGCCTGCCTTTCCGTAGACGCGAAGGCTGGCGATGTCGCTAAGCGCGATGTCGGTGCCGAGCTCGAGGCCTGGCGTCGCGGAATAATAGGTGTTGGAACTGTCGTCGAAATTGAAGGCGGCAACCGAACCCTCTTCCTTGCCGGAGACGCGAAGCCAGCGTGCATCGAATTGCAAGGTCGGCTGCAGGTAGAACGCGCCCATCTGCTGGGTCACGCCGAACCGTGCCGAGCCGCCGAACTGGGCGGTCCTTTGCGTATAGGTGACGCTGTTGCCGATGCCCTCGAGCAGCAGTTCCGGCAGATAGACGCCTTCGAGCGTTTCGCCGGGAATATAGCCGACCTGGTCGACATGCGTGTCGCGTTGGCCGTCGAACATGCCGGTGCCGCCGCCAACGGCGAAGTCGACGAAATAGTTCTTGTTCTCGTATTTCGCCAACGCGTAGGCCTGCCAGGATTCACCCTGGGTGGTCGACAGCAGATCCTGGTTGAAATGGATCTCGGAATCGAACTCTGTCCGCCCGATCGTGCCGCCCAGCGACCAGTTTTGGTTGACCTCGCCAATGGCGCCGAACGACATCGTCTTCAACACATCGTCGCGGCTGGTCGTTCCCGCCCCGGCGTCCCGGTTGTAGTCGGCCTGCGGGCTGATCACGCCCCAGACGCAGCGCCCGTCGGGATTGCTGTATGCGGGAACGCCGGTGCATTCGCGCGCCGTTTCCAGCATGATGTCGGCCGAGCGGTTGACCATCTCGAACGCATGCACCGCGTAATGCGGCGTCAGTCGCGTCAGCGCTGCGCCGAGTGACGCCTCATCCGGCAGGAACCGCAGCATATTGATCAGGCGCGCCATCGGATTGTCCGGGCTCGACGACGCCTCGACATCGTCGAGATACTGCGCCATCTCGAACACGCCCGGGTCGTTGGTGCCGGAGTTGGGATCCTGCGCCAGTTCCAGGAAGGTCGGATTGTCGGCGTAGAGAACGAGATCGGTGCCGTCGTCCACCCTGGTCAGGAAATTGAAGCCGACCGCCGGATGCAAGGTCGTCGGCGTGATGCCGGAATCGACCATCGAGGAGCCCTTCGCCAGCAGATATTCGGTAAACAGCTTGTCGATCGACAGGAAGTTGAGCGGCGCCTCGCCGTTGAAGTCGCCGGCGCCGGTCAAGGCAAGGGCGTCGGTGATCTGATTGTTGAGATCGACGTCGGTGACGAAATCGCCGGTGGCCATTTGGGTGAAGCCGCCGGTCACATCAACTGTCTCCACGACCGCGATACCCTTGTTGGTCATCAGGCCGTCGTTGAGGAAGGTGCCGCCGCCGAGGTCGATGGTCTTGAGGCCGACCATCGAGGAATTGGCGAAGTTGTGGAAACCGTTTATGCCGCCGCCGAGATCGATATTGCCGATAACGCGGCCAAGCGTGCTGGCTGTCCTTTGATTGTTGACCAGATCGTTGCCCGAGGTGCCGGTGATCGACAACGGGCTGAAATCGTCCAGCAGCGATTCCAGGATCGCCTTCTTCGGGGCAACGGGTCCACCGGCCGCAAGCTCCTGGAGGTATTCGGCCAGGTCTGCCTCATTCTGGAAAGAAAAGGATCCCGTCAGCCCCATCGCATAAGTCAGGCTGTTATTGTTCAGCGTATTGTTCTGACCGCCGACCAGCATCGCCGCCACGCCGGTGCCGCCGCCGCCTATCGCATACTGGCCTTTCAGGTCCAAGCTGATGTTGCCCTTCAATCCGCTGGCCGTGCTTTCGGCATAGGCCGCGACCGAGTCGGCACCCTGCGCGAACAGGCTGCCCTCTGCGATCAAATCGACGGCGCCGGAATTGCCCTGGCCCGTGGCGCTCTGCCCGAACAGCGCGTAGGAGCTTGCGCCCTTGACCCAGACCTGGCTCATCGCCGTCGCAGCGGCAGCGGCTGCGTCGCCGATGCCGCCCTGAGAACCGGCAGCCGATTGGCCCATCGCCAGTGAGGCCATGCCACCAGCGCCACCACCGCCGCCGACAGCCTGCGCGATAATACCATGGGCGCGGTCGCCGTCCGTCTCGATCTCACCGTCCTGGATGATGGTGACCTTGCCGCCGGTGCCCTTGGTGCCGCCAGGGGTGTTGAAGCCGATGGCGTTCGGGCCGCCGCCATCGTCGCCGGCGCCGAAACGGCCAAAGCCGGCGCCACCGAAGCCGCCGCCGCCGCCGACCGATTGCGCGATGATGGCAATCGAATCCTTGCCCGTCGTCGTGATCGTGCCGGTGCGGATCACGGCGACGTCGCCACCCTCGCCGCCATTGCCGCCGAGCCCGCCACTGGCGAGCGCA
>NZ_RZTI01000251.1:0-3168 GCF_003997275.1 Mesorhizobium sp. M6A.T.Ce.TU.002.03.1.1 | reverse complement strand
GAGCGTTACGGCATGCGACGCCTGCGCTTCTTCAACCTCGCCACCAACCGCACGCAGTGCATACTGGCCGCCTGCGCTTACAATCTGCGCACCATGATTGGCGTCCTCTATCCACCCGATGAGAGGCCGGCATGAGGGAGGAGTCCGCCCCCAATCCGGCGGATGGCAGCCTAAACCGACAAAGGCCTCGCAAGGGCCGCCTAAAACCGCTCTGCCGGCCTTCAAAAAGGCCCTCACTGACCACCGAACTCCACTTCGCTCCCCGTGCAAAGCCCTCCTTCTTGTGGGAGAAGGTGGATCGGCGCGCAGCGCCGAGACGGTTGAGGGGTGCTGGACGGAATGCGGCGTTGGCGATTTTGCCGATGTATACGAGAGTTTGCGCCAAGCTGGAACACCCCTCATCCGACCTCGCTTCGCGAGGCCACCTTCTCCCCCAAGGGGAGAAGGAAAAGACGCTAACCCTTAAAATCCTTCGCCAGCAGATAAAGCTCCACGGATTCATCGCGCGAGGCCGGCGGCTTGACGTGATGGACCGAGCGGAAATTCTGCTTGAGCCTCGAGAGCAGCTCGTTTTCGGCGCCGCCCTGAAAAGTCTTGGCGAGGAAATGGCCGCCCGGCTTGAGCACCGACAGCGCGAAATCGGCTGCCACCTCGCACAGATACATGGTGCGGATGTGATCGGTCCTTTTATGCCCGGTTGTAGGCGCGGCCATGTCGGACAAAACGATATCCGGTCGGCCGCCCAGCGTTTCGGCGAGCTTTTCGGGCGCCTGCGGATCGAGAAAATCCATCAACAGAACCGGCGCGCCGGGCACCGCATCCATTTCGAGATAGTCGATGCCAACGACATGCGGATGTTCGGCCGTCGATTTCGTGCGCGCGGCGGCGACCTGGCACCAGCCGCCGGGTGCCGCGCCAAGGTCGATGACCTTCATGCCGGGCTTGAGCAGATGGTGCTTGTCGTCGATCTCGATCAGCTTGTAGGCCGCGCGCGAGCGGTAGCCGTCGGCCTTGGAGCGTTGGACATAGGGATCGTTGATGTGGCGCTGCAGCCAGCGGCGTGACGATTCCTTCAGGCCGCTCTTCTTCTTGATCCGCGTCTTCAGCACGCGAATGCTGGCAGAGCCTGGTTTTTCCGGTTTCTTGGTCATTGCTTGATTTCTTGTTTGAGTTTTCTCGCTCGCCGAGTTGCGGCCGTTTTTCGGCGGCTGCGCGTTTCGTGAACGGCTTCCCCCACTCCGTCGCTGCTTCGCAGCGCCACCTCTCCCCCCTCCGGAGGGAGAGGAAGGGCGCCAGCCTGCATAAGCTCGCGCCCTTCCTCTACCCCGTCGATCGGGGGAGAGGTGTCGAGCGAAGCTCGACGGAGTGGCGGTCGACTGTTCGACCTAAGCAATGCTTCCGCTTGGGTCCGAGAAAACCGGTTGCCACTTTTCGCTGACGCGGTCCTTCGGTTCGGGATCATGCTCTGCCACGTCCACTGTTGCGCCAGACACCGTCGTCGGCCATCAATTCGCTCAATATGCCTTCACGCAAGCCGCGGTCGGCAACGCGCAGCCTTTCCGACGGCCATACCGCGCGGATCGCTTCCAGGATGGCGCAGCCGGCCAGCACCAGATCGGCGCGATCGGCGCCGATGCAAGGGTTGGCGACGCGCTGCTGAAAGTCCCAGCCGACCAGTTTTTCGACCATGCGGTCGACGCTGTCGCGGTCCATCCACAGCCCGTCGACCCGGCGGCGGTCGTAGCGCTCCAGGTCGAGGTGGACGCCGGCCAGCGTCGTCACCGTGCCCGAGGTGCCGAGCAGATGAAATTTCGGGCTGGCGAGCACATGGCTCAGCCGGTCGCGTCCGTCAAAGGCGTGCAAGCGCACAGCCACATCCTCGACCATGGCGGCAAAGATCTCGCGGGTGACGGTGCGGCCGCCGAAGCGCTCGGCCAGCGAAACCACGCCGACCGGCAGCGACGTCCAGGAGACGATATGGTTGGCGAGCCTCGGCGAGCGGTGGCCGGTGAGATCGATCAGCGCGATTTCCGAGGAGCCGCCGCCGATGTCGAACAGGACGACGCCTTGCGTGTCGCGGTCGACCAGCGAGCCGCAGCCAGACACAGCCAGCCGCGCCTCGGTCTGGCGGTCGATGATCTCGAGCTTCAAACCCGCCTCGCGCTCGACGCGGTCGAGGAACTCGGCGCCATTCGCGGCGGTGCGGCAGGCTTCGGTGGCGATCAGCCGGGCCTTCCTGATCTTGCGGCTGCGCAATTTGTCGCCGCAGATCTTCAGCGCCTCGACCGCACGGTCCATCGCGGGCTGCCCTAGCCGGCCATTGGCGGTGAGGCCCTCGCCAAGCCTGACGATGCGCGAGAAAGCGTCGATGACGCGGAACTGGCCATGCCGCGTCGGCACCGCCACCAGCAGCCGGCAATTGTTGGTGCCGAGGTCGAGTGCGGCAAACACCGGCAGCTCCTGCACCGGCGGACGGCGAATGTCCTGCTCCGGCCTGCTCGGCGCAGTTGAGGGCAAAGGCGCGACGATCGCCTCGGGCGGGCGGCTGGCCGGAGCGCCGCCGGCGGCCGCCGACAGTCCGGCCGCTGCGAACTGAGCGTCATCGCGCACGAAAACCTTGCGGCCGCGCCGGCGTTTGCGTCGCTTCCTGGTCTTGGCCTTCTGCTGGCCATTCTGATGCTGGGGCGCGTCGCCTGCCTGTCCATGACTGGACCAAGGCTGCACCGGGCGGCCATTCTGCCGGCCGGCGGATGGGCTTGCCTGGCCTGATGGCGGCGGCGTAGCCCTGGACACGCCCACATCCGGCGCGCCAGCGCCGGTGTCGTGGTCTTCCACTTCAGTTCCTTCCGGCGCCGCGCGAACCGGAGACCGGACGCAGCAGGCGCTTTCATGTGTTCTAAGTTGCCGCCAGACTAGCAGCGCCGGGCCGGATCACCAAGAGCGCAGGGGCCGAATTTTGGGGTGGCATGAAATGCGGCGACGTTGGTGACCCCTTCTCCCCTTGTGGGAGAAGGTGGCCGAGCCCACGGGTCTTGCCTCCGGCAAGCCCGAGGACAGGCTCCGCTCGGTCGGATGAGGGGTGTTCCTGCTTGGCAAGGCCTCATTTCTTCCAACACCCCTCTTCCGTCTCGGCGCTACGCGCCGATCCACCTTCTCCCACAAGGGGAG
>NZ_RZTI01000250.1:0-3170 GCF_003997275.1 Mesorhizobium sp. M6A.T.Ce.TU.002.03.1.1 | reverse complement strand
ACATGGCGCTTGAGGATCGGCGGGAAATCCTGGCCGGCCTTATTGGGTCTGACAGCCGCATCCAGTTCAGCGAGACAATGCCAGGCGAGGCTAATGCTATCTATCATTGCGGCCGGCCTGGAAGGGATGTTATCGAAGCGTCGAGACAGCAAATATCGCAGCGGCCCAACCACCAATTGGCTGAAAACCAAGTCCTTCACTGAAAGCGAGTTCGAGATTCTTGGCGTCGAACGGGAGCAGGGTAAGCCGGCCTTCGCTCTGATGGCCGAGCCGGGGACCCGCAAATATGTCGGCAGCGCGTTTGTCAGCGTCAACCGTGAGATGCGCGAGCGGCTTTGGAAACGTGTCCAGGAACACGCCGGGCCACCGCCCAAGGATATGCCAAAGCGGCCGGCAACGCAGTGGGTCAAGCCGGGCATTAAAGCCCGCGTAAGCATCTGGGCGAGGAAGACATTCGGCACGCCTCGCTTCAGGACTTTTGGGATGAATCCACGAAGAGGCGATGAAGGCAGACTTGTCCTTCGCATCGACAGAAGCTCAGCGTTCATCCGGGGCTATCACTGGTGCCTTGATGTCCGTCCGATAGGACCAGCGTATTTTTATCTCTACAACCTCGACGGGATCAACGCTCACGCAATCCGATTTCCGGTTCCTGTATTCTGGAATCTCAACCCAGATGGTGCAGCGATAATATCGCGGATCATACTCGGGGTGATGCTTCCTATACTGGGGCCTTAAAGGAAGCGCTCGCCGTCGGCGCGGTGCTCGAAACAGAACCAGTGCGGCGTCTGCCTCGGCTTGGCAAAGCCCCATCCCGCATTCTTGCCGCAGCCGGGATGCTCGCACCTATGGTGCTGAATGCCGGGGCGCGTGACGGGCTCCAAGTTGCCGACGTGCCCCCGGTCGTGCATCAGTATGCTATGCAATCAGACACAGAGCATGAGACCGACCCTCGAGACGAAGGCGTCGACGCCTATTGCCTCGGCATGAGGCGCTCAGCGTGCCCATATCCCCCATGGAAGCCGCAGCGCTATGCATGGCTGCTTCGATGGGATGAAGCCAAAGAGATAGACGAGCACGAAGAAGAGTAATTCAACCACGCCCTCAGTCATGATGTTCTCACTGGAACATTTCTTCTGTGCGCATGTTGGTTTGTGAGCGCGTCGTGCGCTTAAGACAGGAGAAAGAATTGGAACGAATCCTTTTGGCCTCGGCCGTGTTGGCGCTTTCCGCCGGGCTTTCCTTTGCCCAGACAACGAGCGGAACTTCGGGCGGAACCTCCACAACCACGACCACGACCACGCCCAGCACTGATCAGGGAACTGACACCACCACCACCAGCGGCACGAACCCGAACTCGGTCAAGGATTGCGCACCTGGCCAGCAGACCGGCAGCGCGCAGGAGGCCGCCCCTGGTCAGCAGGACACGGACGCTAAGACCGCCGCCCCCGGCCAAATGAAGAAGACCACCAAAGATTGCTGATTGGCAACGGAAGGCCCGCGCCTGTTTGGGGGGCGGGGGTAAGATTGCCTGACGGGCGCCGGCCTGGCGGATCCGCATTAATCCGGGTCATGAGGTCCGCGCCATCCGTTGCGCAAGCCGGAGACGTTTCGAAGCATCAATGCAGCGCGACGCAGGACGACCCGGAGATCCGCGCGCGACATATCGGCGATGCGGTCGGCGGCGCTTTCAAGCTCTTCCGAAACAGACAGGGTCATTCAGAGGGCCGCATAGTCAGTGGCAGTGATTGCTGCCCGTCTTGTGGTTCGTCATCGTGCACTGCTGGGCTTTCGATTCTTCAGAATGTTCGCCTCGCGCAGCAGTGATGATCGATCCGTTCCTAGCAATTCTATGAGCGTGAGAGCCTGATCCCGGGTGATCCCGGTTTCACGTGCGAGCGCCTGCGCCTGGAGTTCCTTTTGCCGCTCAAGTTCATTTTTTCTATCTTCGCCCATGGTGAGATGTTCCTTCCCACTACGGAACCCAACTTGCGACATAGCGCCTTGTTCCTCTTTGTTCCGAAATTCGTTCATCGCTCTGTTGTTCGTGTTCAAGCTGGAACTAATGTCCGTTCGGTAGCTTATGCCCAAATGAGCGCACGCGGCATCACCTTCCTGCACAAGTGGATTGCGAACAGCGTTCCTAAAACGGCCCGGCCGGATGTGATTTCAATCAATGAGCTGACGCACAAGCTGTTTGCCGACGCGAAGTCAGTGGGCATCAGGCGTGAAGAGATCGACGAGGAAGTCGACAGTCTCTACCGCACCATCCTTAATGCCATTGTGCATTTCGACCCGGGATTGTCGGAGTAATGGGTCATCCACGGGCGCCCGCCTGAACCGCGCGCAGGTGAACGCGTATGGCAGGGCAGGGCTTCACTTTGCCGTCGTTGAATTTCTCCAGGCCGGGAGGGAGATGACGCGCCGACATCTGCCGTCGAGCGTTCGCTCGGGACCATAGAGCAGGAGGACAGCTTCTTCGCTCGGCAGTACGCCGGCGGGGCATGTCTTCATCATCGGAATTTCATTCGCCCTGATAGCGTTCCCGATCCGGTATCTCTACCAAGGCCCGCCGAAGCGCTAGGCGCTACCAGCCCTAGGGGAAATGGCCAGCGCTACAGGATTTGCAGCTGAAGGCTCTCCTAAAAAGGGAGCGGAATCCCTAATCGTCTGGACCAGTTCTGATAGGTGGTGGGTCCAAGGTACTCAACCCGATAATCGCCATGAGCAACCAGGGCCAATAGCGGAACGCGTGAGGTATGCTTTTGGCCGCTTTACGCGTCGTCCTTACGTCGAAATACGCGAAAATCCATTTCGCGCCAACGCGTCAACACCTTTTCCTCGAAGCGATCTCTTAGGAAGCGTAGGATAATGAAGGTGCGATCGGGCAGTGCGTAGGACAACTAACAACTGAACAGGCTTTGGAGGTGTGAGCTTTAAAGGGTAAAGGGTGGCCCGGAGCATGAAAGCATCCGCCCTATGGCAATTGTCAGCTTGCTGCCGCCGATCGCGTGAAGACGATCGTGACCTTCGTCCCTTCGCTGGGGCTCGAGGCGACGTTGAACTGTGCCTTGGCGTTCTCGGTCAGCGAGCGCGCGATCAGCGCGCCGAGCTTGCCGGGCTTGGGCCATGTCTCCCCTTCCGGCAGGCCGATTCCGTCGTCCGCAACT
>NZ_RZTI01000024.1:0-64822 GCF_003997275.1 Mesorhizobium sp. M6A.T.Ce.TU.002.03.1.1 | reverse complement strand
CGCCAACGTCACCCGCCCCGCCAAGCCCGCCAACATCCAGAAACCTGCGGCCAGGCCTACCGCCAATCGCCCGGAGGCGAAGCCGGCCAAGGTGAACCGTCCGGCTGGCAAGCCAAAACCTGCGGCACGGGTCGACAACCGGCCGAAGAAACCGTCGGGTCTTGGCAACGTCGATCGCGGCAAGGCGACCAAGGTCAGCTCCGACCGTGGCCACAAGTCGATGGGCGGCGGCCAGCGCGGCGGTGGCGGCCACAAGCAGATCAAGCGCGGCGGCGGCGGACGCCGGCGTTAACGGAACGGGAGGACAGGATTATGACACAGATGTTCAGCACCACCCGTCACACGGGAGTTTTGCATACGATCCTTCTCCGCTCAGTCTGTGCCGTGGTGCTTGCAGCCGGCATCGCTGTCTCGCAGCCGGCATCCGCGCAGGAAGCGCCGCAAGCGCCGGAGATCACTGCGTTTGCGGCCGCCGCCGAGCCGCCCGTCTTCGACACGCCGGAAGCGGCTGTCGAGGCGTTCAAGAAGGCGCTGGACGACGCCGGCAACGGTGCGGTTGCGGCCCTTCTCGGCCTCGATGCGGAAAAGCTGAAGGCCGACGAGAACTCGGACGAGACGCTGGTGGCGATCAAGGAGGGTGTGGCCAAGCAGCTTGTCCTCGATGGCGAGGGCGACCGCCGCACGCTGCAGATCGGCGACAAGCTGTGGCCGCTGCCTTTTCCGCTCGTCAAGGGCGAGGACGGCAAGTGGGCTTTCGACACCTATGCCGGGCTCGAAGAGATCGTGAACCGGTATGTCGGCGAGAACGAGCTCACCGCGATCGGGACGATGCGCGCCTATGTCGACGGGCAGGAGGACTATGCATCGCAGGACCGCGACGAGGATGGCGTGGAGGAGTTCGCGCAGAAACTGATCAGCTCTGAAGGCGCGACCGACGGGCTCTACTGGCCGACCGACGACATCAACGGCGAGAGTCCGGCCGGTGACGCCGTCAGTGAGGCAGAGCTCGAGGACGCGGCCAAGGGCGAAGGCTATTTCGGCTACAAGTACAAGGTCCTGACCGGCCAGGGCGACTATATCGCCGGCGGCGCCTACGACTACGTCATAAACGGCAACATGATCGCCGGCTTCGGCCTCATCGCCTGGCCTGCCAAATACGGCGAAACCGGCGTGAAAACCTTCGCCGTCAACCAGCACGGCGTCGTCTACGAGACCGACCTCGGCCCGACCACCGAGCAGATCGTCAAATACATCGACCGCTTCAACCCGGACGATACCTGGCAGGTCGTGGCCGACTGAGAGAAAAGCGTTTTAGTGAAGAACACGCTGCAGAGGTCTCGTTGCGGTTTGCGCGTTCGCAGGACGTGGAGTTCTTCCTTGGCTCATTGAGGAAAGCCGGGCTCACCTCAGAGACTGACTCTTGCGCTGGCCGAGCGGATTCTGCCCGTAGGTTACCGTTAATTACCTTCCGCTCCGAGCGGCAATAGGCAAACCTTACGAAGGGCGCCCGTCAAAGATATGTGGCAAGAGCGCCTCCAAATGGGAGGTCACGATGAGCGAAGACAAGATCAACCGCACCGTCCTACCGATTCCGTCGCGGCCGCGAACGGGCCTCATCACCTACGACGCCAAGGATCCCGACACCAAATTTCCGCCGATCGAGCAATTGCGGCCGCCCAAGGGCGCGCCCAATGTCATCGTAATCTTGATCGATGATGCTGGGTTTGGCGCGTCGAGCGCCTTTGGTGGCCCTTGCAACACACCGAACGCCGAGCGCCTCGCGTCGCGTGGCCTCAAATACAATCGCTTTCACACGACGGCGCTGTGCTCGCCGACGCGCCAGGCCCTGCTCACCGGCCGCAACCATCACTCGGTCGGCATGGGCTGCATAACGGAAGCCGCAACCGGCTCACCGGGCTATTCCTCGGTTCTGCCGAACACCATGGCTCCCGTTGCGAAGACTCTGAAGCTGAACGGCTACGCGACCGCACAGTTCGGTAAATGCCACGAGGTCCCTGTCTGGGAGACCAGCCCGGCCGGGCCGTTCACCGCATGGCCGACCGGCGGCGGCGGCTTTGAATATTTCTACGGATTCATCGGCGGCGAGGCACACCAGTGGTATCCGTCGCTCTATGAAGGGACGATGCCGGTCGAAGTGAAGAAGACGCCCGAAGAGGGCTATCACTTCATGGAGGATATGACCGACAAGGCGATCGGGTGGATCGGCCAGCAGAGCGCGCTGATGCCCGACAAGCCCTTCTTCATCTACTTCGCGCCAGGCGCTACCCACGCGCCGCACCATGTGCCGAAGGAATGGGCCGACAAATACAAGGGCAAGTTCGACAAGGGCTGGGACGAACTGCGCAAGGAGACCTTCGCGCGCCAGAAGAATCTGGGTGTCATCCCCGAGGATTGCGAGCTGACCGCTCGGCACGAACAGATTCCTTCCTGGGACAGCATGGACGAGAAAATGAAGCCCGTCCTGCGGCGCCAGATGGAGGTCTATGCCGGTTTCCTCGAATATGCCGACCATCATGTCGGACGGCTCTTCGATACGCTCGACCAACTCAAGATCGCCGACGATACGCTGATCTACTACATCATCGGCGACAACGGCGCATCGGCGGAAGGCACGCTGATCGGCGCCTACAACGAGATGGCTAACTTCAACGGCCTCGCGGCGCTCGAGACGCCGGAATTCCTGATGGAGCGGCTCGACAAACTGGGCGGGCCGGAATCCTACAACCACTTCGCGGTCGGCTGGGCGCATGCGATGAACACTCCTTACCAGTGGACCAAGCAGGTCGCCTCGCATTGGGGCGGCACGCGCAACGGCACGATCGTGAGCTGGCCGAATGGCATCAAGGCCAAGGGCGAGGTTCGCTCGCAATTCCATCACGTGATCGATGTCGCGCCGACCATCCTCGAGGCAGCCGGGCTGCCGCACCCGACCTTCGTTGAGGGCGTGCAGCAGGCGCCGATCGAAGGCGTCAGCATGGTCTATTCGATGAACGACGCGAAGGCTGGCGAGCGCCACGAGACGCAGTATTTCGAGATGTTCGGCAATCGCGGCATCTATCACAAAGGCTGGACGGCGGTGACGCGGCACAAGACGCCGTGGATCCTGGTCGGCGAAGACATCCCGGCGTGGGACGACGATACCTGGGAACTCTACGACACGAACGAAGACTGGAGCCAGGCGAAGAACCTCGCCAAGAAGATGCCGGACAAGCTGCGCGATCTGCAACGGCTCTGGCTGATCGAGGCGACGCGCTACAACGTGCTGCCGCTCGACGACCGCACAGCAGAGCGCTTCAACCCCGACCTCGCTGGCCGCCCGGTGCTGATCCGCGGCAACACCCAGATCCTGTTCGGCGGGATGGGGCGGTTGTCGGAGAATTCCGTCATCAGCATCAAGAACAAGTCGCACTCGGTGTCGGCCGAGATCGACGTGCCCGAAGGCGGCGCCGAGGGAGTCATCGTTGCCCAGGGCGGCAATATTGGCGGTTGGTCGCTCTACGTGAAGGGCGGTAAGCTGAAATATTGCTACAACCTGATCGGCGTGAAGCACTTCTTCGCCGAATCGAAGGAGAGGATTCCCCAAGGTTCGCACCAGGTCCGCATGGAGTTCGCCTATGCTGGCGGCGGCCTCGGCAAGGGCGGCGTGGTCACGCTCTTCGTCGACGGCATGCAGGTCGGCGAAGGCAAGGTCGAGGCGACCGCGGCGATGGTGTTCTCCGCCGATGACGGCACCGATGTTGGCTGCGATACCGGCGCGCCGGTCTCGCCCGATTACGGGCCGCAGGACAACGAGTTCAACGGCACCGTCCGCGGCATCCAGCTCGCGATCGGGGACGATGCCAATCACCCCGACCACCAGGTGTCGCCCGAGGAAGCCCTCCGCGTCGCGATGGCGCGGCAGTAAGGGGCGTCGTCTTACGGACGGGCGGCGCCGGCAACGGCGTCGCCCGTTCTAGGCAACCGTCTTCGCAAAGAGGGAATGAGCACGAATGGCAATCGAAGACATTCTGCAACGTTTTTGGGAAGACCTCGTCGCAAGGCCGAGTGGGCCCCTGGCACTCAGGTTCCTTCTTCAGCCGGTGATGGCGACTTTGTTCGGGATACGTGACGGCATCAAGGACGCGCGCGACGGGCGCTCGCCTTATTTCTGGACCGTCCTGTCAAAGCCTGGCGAGCGCCGCGCGCGCCTTGTCGAAGGGGTCAGATCGACGGGCAAAGTTATGGTGCTCGCCGTGATCCTGGATGCTGTCTATCAAATCATGCAACTCGGCACCTTCTATCCGTTTGAAGCTGTGGTCGTGGCGATTGTTCTCGCCTTCGTTCCCTATCTCCTGATCCGGGGTCCGGCGGCGCGCATCGCGCGCTGGTGGAGCAGCGCTCGTCTCGGACCAAAATCGTGAATGATCAAAAAGCCTTGGGGCCAATCTCGTACGCTGAAACAATGTCGATGAATAGGGATTCAAGGGGATCAGAATGGTGAGCCAGCCCGCGGATGAGAACCCGCCAAGATTTGAAGTCCATGTGACATCGGACAGTCATTTCTCTTGGCTGCGTACGCGTCTCAGCGTCGAGCGCACGCTGATGTCTTGGGTGCGAACGTCCGTCTCGCTTATCGGCTTCGGCTTCACGATCGTCCAGTTCTTCGAGCGTTTTCAGGACATGCAAGGCGTCGCCCCGGCGCTTCGCCCGCAGTCGCCGCGTGTTCTCGGCCTTGCGCTGATCCTCGCCGGCGTGGGTGCGCTTGCTGTCTCGCTGTGGCAATACCGATCGCTACTTCGTTATCTGTGGAGCAAACAGTTCGCTCCGCTCGCCGGAGTGGACGAGGACCCGCACAAGACGCCGCTCTTTGCCGTCACGATCGTTCTGTTGCTCATCGGCATTTTCACTTTCATTGCCGTGCTGTTCCGGTTGGTCTGAAGGCAAGGATGGCGCAGCATCCAAGTGGCAACACGAAAACATAGGGAGGAGACGAAAATGGCAGACAAGAAACCGAACGTTCTCATCATCTGGGGCGACGACATCGGCCAGTTCAATGTCAGCGCCTACAACCAGGGCATGATGGGCTACAAGACGCCCAACATCGACAGCATCGCCAAGGAGGGAGCGCTGTTCACCGACTGGTATGGGCAGCAGAGCTGCACCGCAGGTCGTGCGGCATTTATCACCGGGCAGTCGCCCATCCGCTCCGGCCTCACCAAGGTCGGCCTGCCGGGAGCGCCCGAGGGCATGAAGAAGGAAGATCCGACGATCGCCGGCCTGCTCAAGAACCACGGCTACATGACCGGGCAGTTCGGCAAGAACCACCTCGGCGACCGTGACGAGATGTTGCCTTCGAACCACGGTTTCGACGAGTTCTTCGGCAACCTCTACCACCTGAATGCAGAGGAAGAGCCGGAAAACCCCGACTATCCGAAGGAATCGGAGTTTCCGAATTTCAAGAAGAACTTTGGTCCGCGCGGCGTCATTCACAGCTTCGCCGACGGCCGCCTCACAGACACGGGTCCGCTGACCAAGAAACGCATGGAGACCTTCGACGAAGAGGTATCCGCCAAGGCGATCGACTTTATGGAGCGCGCCAAAAAAGCGGACAAGCCGTTCTTCCTCTGGTGGAATTCCACCAAGATGCATATCTTCACGCACCTCAAGAAGGAGGTGCAGGGAAGGACGGGGCTCGGCATCTATGCCGATGGCATGGTCGAGCACGACCGTCAGGTCGGCGAGATGCTGGCCAAGCTCAAGGAACTGGGTCTCGATGAGAACACCATTGTAATGTACTCCACCGACAACGGCTCGGAGTCCTTCTCCTGGCCCGACGGTGGCACGACGATGTTCCGGGGTGAAAAGAACACCAATTGGGAAGGCGGCTATCGGGTGCCGTGCGCCATTCGCTGGCCCGGCGTGATCGAACCCGGCACGGTCATCAACGATGTCGGTTCGCATGAGGACATGCTCACGACCATCCTGGCCGCGGCTGGCGAGCCTGACGTCAAGGAGAAACTCCTGAAAGGTCACAAGGCCATGGACCGGGACTACAAGGTCCACCTCGACGGCTACAACCTCATGCCCGCATTGAAGGGCGAGGCCAAATGGCCGCGCAAGGAGTTCATCTATTGGACCGATGACGGCAGCGTCGCCGCCCTGCGTTACGGCAACTGGAAGGCTACCTTCCTGCGGCAAGACGCGCACGGCCTGCACGTTTGGCAGGAGCCCTTCGTGGCGCTGCGTGCACCGATGTTGACCAATCTACGGATGGACCCCTTTGAACTCGCGCATCAGATCGGCATGGACTATGGCCGCTGGTTCGCCGAGCACATGTTTATGATCGCACCCGCGGGCGCCTTCGTGGGACAATGGCTGCAGAGTTTCCGCGAGTTCCCGCCGCGCCAGAAGCCAGGAAGCTTCAATCTCGACCATGTGATGGAAGCGGTGACCGCCACAGGCGGAGGCGGACACTAGCGCCGTTGGCCGGGCGGCGGGCATCCCGCCACCCGGCATTGACTGCCGAGCGATTAGGACTGACAAAAATATACTTGCGAGAACGCGATGAAGGAGTGGCTAACCGCCATGACAGAGCGCCATGGCGTTGCCTATGATCGCCTTCGGTAGCTGGGACGACACAAAAGGTGCTATGTTGTGAATGACTCTGTTGATCTGACCACGCGCGACCGACACATCGGCGTGCCGCCTTTCGAAGGCATGCTGTGGATCCCCGGTGGCACTTTTTTGATGGGCTCGGACGAGCATTACCCGGAAGAGGCGCCGGCGCACCGCGTCAAGGTGGGTGGCTTCTGGATGGATCGCCATACCGTAACCAACCGCGAGTTCGAGCGTTTCGTAGCAGAGACCAGCTATGTGACGCTGGCTGAACGTCCGGCAGATCCCGCAGACTACCCCGGAGCGATACCGGAACTCCTGGTGCCGTCGTCCTCCATGTTCAAGAAGCCGCCTCAGAAGGTCGACATACGGAACTCCTACAACTGGTGGGTATATGTAGGCGGCGCCAATTGGCGCCATCCGCGCGGCCCAGCGAGCTCCATCAAGAAGCTGGGCGACCACCCAGTGGTCCATGTTGCGTTCGAGGATGCCGAAGCCTATGCGAAATGGGCGGGCAAGGAGCTGCCGACCGAAGCCGAATGGGAGTTCGCAGCCCGCGGTGGACTCGACGGCGCCGAATATGTCTGGGGTGACGAACTGACGCCAGGTGGCAAGCACCTGGCCAACACCTGGCAAGGCGAGTTTCCCTACGAAAATCGCAACGAGGATGGCTACGAGTGGACGGCTCCGGTCGGTTCGTTCCCGGCCAACGGTTACGGGCTCCACGATATGGCGGGAAATGTCTGGCAGTGGACTACGGACTGGTATCAGGAGCACTCGCGGATCGACAGCCCGTGCTGCACGATCGACAATCCGCGGGGTGGCCAGCGCGAAGCCAGCTTTGACCCCCACACCCCTGAGATCACGATCCCACGCAAGGTAACCAAGGGCGGCTCTTTTCTATGTGCACCCAATTACTGTCGGCGGTATCGGCCTGCAGCGCGCATGTCGCAGCCGGTTGATACTTCGACCTGCCATCTCGGCTTGCGCTGCATCGTTCGTTCACGCTCGGGGGAGTGATGGAACAGGCATTTGCCGTCGTTACCGGGTATGCCGTCCTGCTTATCGATGCAATCGCCCTCATTGCAATCGTATACGGAACAATCGAGGCATTCCTCGGCGCGCTTCGAACGATGTTAGTCCCTTCGGGAGCAACCGAGGGACGCGTTGTCTGGCTGCGCTATGCACGCTGGCTGGTTGCCGGCCTAACCTTCCAGCTCGCGGCCGATATTATTGAAACTTCGATTGCACCGGGCTGGGATGACATTGGACGACTGGCGGCAATTGCCGTGATCCGAACGTTTCTCAACTACTTCCTCGAGCGGGATTTGGTCGAGGTGCGGGAGTCTCAGCCAACCTGACAGGAGCTATTGCAAGGCAAGGAGCATTCGGATGCTGAGATGCGGAATCCGTATCCACCCTGGTCGCGATTGTCATTCTAGCTCTAGAAAAGCAGTCCCTTCAGTCCTGCCAAGATTTCCGCCATGGGTAGCGCCAGGAACACGACCGGGACGAACGGGAGCAGCAATGCGATGCCGAGCATCGCGACGCTTTTGAGGTCGATCGGGACCAAGCGCAGCGCGTAGACATTTGCGACGATCGCGTACAAATCGGTAGTCGCCGAGAAGTCTGGCTTCTCGAGCGCGGACTTATCGACAGGTCTGTCGCGCCCAAGCCATTTCTCTTCGAATGCCGCCCCGACCTGGGTGGCAAGAGCGCCGTATTCGAATGAGCCGCGCTGCAACGCCCTCATCAGCATCGGCGTAAAAAAGAATAATGGCGCGGCGAACAAGGCGCCGACCACCACCAGGAGACCGGCACTGAAGATCGTGTGGTCTCTCGGCAGCGCCCCGTCGACAAAGACAATATTCGCCGAACGGCCCGCAACGATCGCGGCAAGCGCCATCGCTAAGAGGGAAAATGCCCGCAGAGAATATCCCAGCACGGCAAGGCCCGCTGCGCCATCCGGATGGGATGCCAAGAGGCGGAGGTCGAGCCGGGCGATCCGCCACAGAAGATGCGCCCACAGAGCAAGCCTCCACGTCCAGCCAAGGAGCAAGGTCAGGAGCAAAGGAAGACTCACCAGCACGTGCCACCAGCCGGCTGGCGAGAAGGCGGGCGCGGAGCCGCCGGTCTTGTGCCAAACTGGAACCTGATCGAACGGCAGCGAAAAGGCCGCTGCAGACATGAGGAGATAGGCCAGAGCGATTACGACAATTTCTGCGGCGCGCGAATTGAGCTGCGCTCGGGTCGATGCGACGGCAGCGTCATATGTCCCACGGTCCCGATTGGTTACAAGCCCGGCGTCAGCAAAGTGCCGTACGATCGCATTGAGTCTTGGTGCGCACAGCGCTTCGGCCAAGACGAGTAGTGGTGCGGCGATCAGGTACCGCGCGTGCATACCCGCATCCCAAAGGAGCGGCGTAATTCCGCCGGTGTGCATAGTCACATTTTGAATGCCGGCTAAAACGAGAAGGGGCGCCCAGCCTACCGCACCGACGATCATCGCCCGGCGGCCAACATTCAGTTGACTACCCCTGACGAGGCCCAGACGTCGCTGGAGCCCGACAGGCGGACCATTCTCAAACAGTACTTCGTTTGCGTGCAGAGCTTCGTTCATTTGCATGCGCACATCTGCTCCCGATCCCGACAGCTCGGCTCATCAGCATCGAGATGTTCCCGGTTGGCTCTACGGCACCAGGGGAATTAGTTCATCGATCCCAGCGAGAGTTTAAGCTGATCTGATTTCCGTTCGTCCAATTCCTGGTCCGATCGACCTTCTCCCGCGATCTCATCGGCTCGGAAGGCGCAGGGAGAGGCCGCCGGACGGTTCCTTCGGCCTCCCTTCCCGCGGTCAACGTCAGTCGACGGCGAAGGCCGCTGCCGCCAGCTTCTCCAGATCGAGGTACTGGCCCTTTTCGACAGTGACGCCGACGAACAGGATACTGCCTCCCTTGAACTCCCCCGGGGTCTTATAGTCTTCGCTGACCGCATCGCCGCTGTCCCGTCCGACGCAGAGCCCATCCCCCGACAGAGTGAACTTGCCGGGTTGGGTACGCATGTCACCCTGCGCCTCGATCTTCTCATTGACATAGAGCGTCGTCTTGCCGAGCGACTCCCCGTGCTTGCCGGCTTTGTCGCGGATGAACTCCATTCCGAGCGTGTACTTGCCCGGCTTGAGCTCGCTCTCCGACACGAACGCCTGCTCCGGCTTGATGCCGAGGAAATTGTAGACGTAGTGGAGCTTCCTGTCCTTGACGAAGAGCGCATGGCCGCCGAAGCGCGAGCCGTGGGCGAAGATGACGCCAGAACAATCCTTGTCGACGATCTCGACGTCGGCGAGGATCTTGTAGGATCGGCCACGGACGTTGACAGCGACGCCCTCTGGCACCGGCGACGTCCCGGTATAGTAGATGTAGCGCTCGCGCGGAGGCTCCTCGCTCGGTCGCTCTACGCCGAGAAGCTCGGCCGCGCTGCGGTCGTCGAGCGGAAGCACCTTGTTCTTCTCGGCCTCGTCGAACCAGGTTTCAATGAGCGCCTTGAGTTTCTCGGGATGCTTCTTTGCAAGGTTGGTCGATTCGGAGCGGTCCGCGTCGACGTGGTAGAGTTCCCATTCGTCCTTGTCGAAATGACCCTTGCCGGTCAGTGGCACGTGAAGAGCCGCGGCCTTCCAGCCGTCCTCCCACATGCCACGGGTGCCGAGCATGGCATAGTACTGACGCTTTTTCGTCGTCTTGCCGTCGGGCTTGGCGCTGAAGCTGTAGCGCATCGAGACGCCGGAGAGCGGGTACTGCTCGACTCCCCGGTAGGTCTTGGGCATCTCCAGTCCGCAAACGTCCAGGATCGTCGGCACGATGTCGGTCGAGTGGTGATACTGGTTGCGCACCTCTCCCTTGGCTTTGATACCCTTCGGCCAGGAGATCACCATCGGGCAGCAGGTGCCGCCGGCATATTCCGAGTAGCGCTTGAACATCTGGAATGGAGTTGACGTTGCTGCTGCCCAACCTGTCGGATAATGGCCATATGTGTCGGTGCTGCCCAGCACCTTGAGATACTTGAGGTTCTCCGACAACTCGTCTGGATAGCCGTTGAAGAACTTGTTTTCATTGACCGAGCCACTTGGGCTGCCTTCGCCCGAGGCGCCATTGTCGGAGCAGTAGAAGACGATCGTGTTCTCCAGCTGGCCGCTCTGCTCGAGATAGTCGATCAGCCTGCCGACCTGCGCGTCCGTGTATTCCGAGAAACCGGCATAGACTTCCATCATGCGGGCGAACAGCTTCTTCTCCTCGGCATTGAGCGAGTCCCACGGGCGCACGGCGTCGCCCGGATTGGCCACGTCCGCCGGCAGCGGGTTGATCGGCGTAAGCTTGGTGTCCTTAGGTAAAAGGCCCTTCGCAATCATGCGCGGCAGCACCCATTCCCGATAGGCCTCGTAGCCTTCGTCGAACTTGCCCTTGTATTTGTCGATGTACTCCTCGGGCGCATGGTGCGGCGCGTGGTTGGCGCCGGGGCAGAGCCACATGAACCACGGCTTCGACGGGTTCGAGGCCTTCTGGTCGCGGATCATATGCAATGCGTGGTCGACCAGATCCTTGGACAGGTGATAGCCGTCTTCGGGTCCATAGGGTTGGTCGATGAACTTGTTGTCCTCGATGAGGTCAGGGTACCACTGGTTGGTTTCGCCGCCGATGAAGCCGTAGTAGCGGTCGAAGCCCTTCTGCAACGGCCATTCGGAGCGGCTCGCGCCGGATGCGATATCCTGCTCAGGCACGTTGTGGTTCTTGCCCAGCCAATAGGTGCTCCAGCCGGCATCCTGAAGGACCTGGCCGATCGTCGCGCATTCCGCCGGGAGGCGGCCGCTCCACCCTGGAAAGCCCTGCGCTCCTTCCGTGATGCAGGAGCATCCGTTGAGGTGGTGGTTGCGCCCAGTTAGGAATGTCGAGCGGGTCGGCGAGCAGAGCGCCGTCGTGTGCCACTGCGAATACATCAGGCCGTTGTCGGCAAGCTTCTGGAGCGTCGGCATGTTGATGCCGCCCCCAAAGGGCGACCAAGCCGCGAGACCGGTGTCGTCGTAGAGGATGATCAGAACATTCGGGGAACCTTCCGGCGCCCTGGGCAGCGTGAATGGCCCCCAATCCGGTTTGGAATCACGAACATCGAGCTTGATGACGCCGTTGAATGGTTTCTTGGTCATGATCTTCTCCCGTTGTCAGTCGGTTGTAATCCCGCCCAGATCTTTGCCTCCGCGTCAGAGCGCTCGGAGCAGCACCGCGAAGAATGCGAAGAGCCCGTCGACGAGGCCGCGGCAATGCCGCGCGCCAGCGCTTGTCGTACGAACGTGAGGTTACCGCGTGGACGGCAGTGGGGGAATGTAAGTTACGTGGTTGGCTGGGTAAGACAGCTATGTCGATCAAAGATCGCCGGCTCGGTGCGATCCGATCGACCACGTGATTGCCGGTGATTTTTCCGGCGAAGCAGGAAGCAAGATCGAGGCTGAACGCGAGCCTGCCCAGCCGCGCAAAAATGCGCTCGATCTGGTGAAGAACAGCCGAGAGGGTTCGATGAGGATAGCTGCTTCGACGGACGTCGAGTTCTTGCTCGGCTTGCTGAAAAAGCAGGGTTCACATCGAGGACTGACTTTCGAATTCTCCAATATAGTAAGTTACCTTCCGCGCAGAGAGGCTATGTCTCGACGTGACCTGAGAGCGACAAGTCGGAAGGTGACGAGGATGAGAACCCCGACGCATTCGATCTCAGTCCCGACGCGAGGAGGGAAGCACTGCGTGAAGGAAGCCCTGCACGCACACGAAGCACTGTTTGAGAATGGTCCGCTGTCGGACTCCAGTGGCGTCTCGGCTCCGCCGAGCTCTCCCAGATAATCACTTTGAGCCGGTAGCCGGAGCAAAAAGTATGGGCGCCGGCGAGAAAGACCGCAAGGATGAGTGGGTCCATCGTTGGCCGGAGTTAGGAACTAAGCTCAATCGAACCGAAAATAGTAGTAAAGCCAGGCACATAGCTATATTTCTGGCGGAGGGAGAGGACCTGAAATCCAACCTTCTCCACTGGCGATTGCCGCAATCCTCAACAGGGCGGACTGAGGGAAACCGTCTCGGTCAAAGCCGCATTAAACCACGTTCGGCAGTCTGCCCCTGATTTGACCGCATGCGACGACCATCTAATCGAGGCGATCGTTGAAGTCGCTGCTGCCCTGGGCCTGTTCGTGGCTTTCGATAGTCGCGAGTAGCCGGTCATCAAAGCCGTCGCTCGGTGAACGCTTGGTCGACCATCGCACCTGCAAGTGCGGCGGGCTCATTTGTTTCCGTGTGGAACACTGGCACCGGGCAGGACGTTCTCGTCCTGCAGCAATATTTCTGTGGTCATAGAAATGCTGCGAGATCGGATTGTCCCCTCCGATCAGCCCGCGACCTCTCCCGGAGGCGCGGGCGTTTTTCGCGCTAGGTGCGACTAGCTCCTGGTATCTCGTCGAGGAGAGTTGGACTGTTGCTCACAGGCATCTGGCCGTCGGGAGTAAGCTTGTCCACCGCGTCGGGCAGTTCTATTGTGAGCCGATCGAGAAGTTCCTCGCGGGACAATCCCGTTTGCTCCGCGAGATCGCTCAACGTTTGCGGGTCGATCTCTTTCTCAACCTGGTCGCGCTGAACGGGGCGATTTGATCCTTTGCCGACCCAAGAATCAACCTGATCGCCCGCACCCGCATTCCTGAGACGGTCCAGTATATCGCCGAGGCCGCCGGGGGAGCCAGCGCTTTTGGGATCTGTCGAGTTCCTACCGGCGATTAACTCGCCGATTTTGTCCCTATTCTTGTAGGCCAAGCAAGGCTATGGCGACTTTTCCTATGTCAAGGCTCATTTCGCATTTCCTTCCATGAAGAAGGGACAAGGCATGCGGCTTTGAAAGGTTCCACTGTATTGCTACTGGGCTGGTTTACCGTTCGGTGAGCCGAGCGATTGCGGCTTCGCGGTCGGCTTCTGGCGGGACTCCAGCACGCGCGCCCCGCGCAGACTGATGGACGATCCGTGATGCCAATCGTCTCGATCGGTTCGCGCGCTTGAGCTTGCGCCAATCCTCCCAACGAGGAACTCGACGGGTTCTCCGATCGTTGAATGCCTTTGATCGAGCCGCCGTCATGCCGTCCACCTCGATACGCAAAACGGAATACGATCCGGAGCGCAAAGTCCTTTCGGTGTGGTTCGTGGCCAGCGGTAAATGCTACCAATTTGAGGAAGTGCCGCCGGATACCTTCGCCGCGTTCAAAGCCGCCTTTGCCAAGGGCCGCTATTTCAATGACCACATCCGCAATCACTTCCGGTATCGTGTGGTTGCGACCGGCGATGATGCCGGATGACGTCCTATGGACCACGCCCGTCATTCAGGCTGGTGGCGACGCTATGAGGTGGTAGAAGACTCGTCCGACGACCCCGGCAAACGATCGCGAATGGCTTCCTCGGTTCGCTTTGCGGTCGATTCCAGAACTTTGCCGACCTTGCCTGCTAGCGTTTCGGCATCTCCACCCGAGCCTTGCCGGTCGGCCTCTTCCTTGACCGTTTCGTAGGCCTCGGCGGCAACTTGCTTTGCTTGCTCCAGGCCCGTTTCGAGAACCTCCTCCGCACTGTCGCGAATTTTGTCGCGGTAGGCGCCAAGTTGCTCGTCCTCTGTGGCTGAGTGGGGCAGCATCACCCCGATAGCAGTGCCCAGCGCAAGGCCGACTGCGGCGATAGCCAGCGGTTCGCGCTCGAAGAGGTCCTGTGCCGATTGGCGCGTCCGAGCCGCTATCTCGCTGGCGCTTGAGCCGAGCTGGCCGGCGGTTGTTGTCATCCTCTCCTTGGCACCCGTCACAGCATTTGTTGCAGCTTCGGCCGCGCCGCTTGCAGCTGATGTAACCGAACCGGCGGTATCGGAGATCATCGCCCCGATTCCGGACCCTTCGTTGCCCTGGCTGAATTCATCGCCGCGCAGGTCGGAGAAAGCGTCAGGAGCCGTTCCTGTCCGATAAGCGGCGGCAGCTGAACTAGACGCTGACGTGCCGTTGCCGAGCATCAGCCAGGCCAGGCCGGCTCCAATCAACGTCAGCGGCAACGGGTTGTCCCTGACTTGCGACTTGAGGTTGCCAAGCATGGCGGATCCTTCGCCGGCGAACATTCCGGTAAATTCGTCGATCAATTGACCCGGTGTCATCTTGCTGCGGATCGAATCGGCGGTGTCTGCTACTTTCGCCCGGGCGATGTCGGCATCGCGTTCAAGCTCGGCTGCGGATTTGTCGCTCATCTGATTTGATCCTTGATCACGCGCGCGTCGCGCTTGAGTTGGTCTTGTGTGCGATCGGGCGTCAGCTCGGAAGGAGCCATGCTTTTCGTGCCAGAGCGCAAGAGAATGATTCCCAGTATCGCGACGACGATCCCGACCAGCAGCGAGGACCATCCCGCTCCCAAGCCGGCACTCGCCAGGGCGATTACGAGTGCTTGCAAAAGCACTATCAAGGCCGCGAGAAGGCATATCGCGCCGCCCAGAACCTCGGCGGCGCCTGCGCCGGCCTTGCTAATTTTTTCCGAAATTTCGGCCCGCAACAGCCTACTTTCGGTTTGAAGCAGGGTTGTGACCTGCTGTGCCAGATCGCTGACGAGGGTTGCGAGGCCGCGACTTTCCTGATTGTTGGTCATGGGTTCTGCTCCAGGCTTGCGCCAGCCCAGTCGTCGCCGGCCAAGTCGTCGCCGGCCAAGTCATCGCCGGCCCTGTCGTCTCTTGGCTGGTTGAAACGGGGCGGCGTCGCTTCAGATGCGTCTGCCGACCGCGTTCCGTTCTCATCCGAGTTCGAAACCGTTTCTGAACCCCCGCCTGTTTGCGATCGTGTCTGTGTTTCGGTCGGGGCAGTGGGCGGCGAGCTCTTGATAAACCGTCCCAGCGCCAAGCCTGCCAATACTGAACCGGCGATCAGCGCCCCTGAGTTTTCGCGGCCGAACGACCGCATCTCGCCAAGAACATCTTCGAATGGTTTGTCCTTCAACGAGGATGAAAGGCGTTCAAGTCCGCCGGCGGCATCAAGGGTGAGCTTCGAAGCGGTCCGTTGATCATTATTGGCCAGATGCTCGCTTGCCGCTCGCAACGCTCCGCTAAAAGCTTTTAGGTTGGAGCTGATATCGCGCTGTGTTCCCTCGGCCTTGTTGAATAATTCCTGCTTCGCTTCCGAAGCGTAATCGCCCGCCTTCCTGGTGAGTTCATCGCGAGCGTCATGTAGCGCCTCTGTCGCGGTCTGCGTTTCCTGCTGGAACCGTTCGGACAGTTCGCTTTTGGCTGTTTCGAAATCGGCCGGCTTACGGCCCTGATCGTCTTCGCGCTGCATGGTATCTCCTAATGGAATCCGAGGAAGGAGAGGATCGCAAGCACGACAACGACAAGGCCGATGAGATAAATGACACTGTTCATGGTGGCAATCTCCTCCACTGCCTAACGAACTTGCCTGCGGCAAACAGGTTCCATCACTTCAAGCTAAATTAGCAACATCGCACTAACCGGTGAGCTTGGTGAACTTTCTTTGGGAAGTTCGCACACGCGGTGTGCCAAGACGCGGACCCAGGCGGCCGTGCGGACATTGGTCCGCGCCTCTGCGCATGTGCTTCAAGCGCTTATGGTCAGGCTAGTATAATGAAGCACCACGCCTAGCTCGCATTAAGATCAAAGCGCACCGGAAGGTTGTAGTCTATTGCACGGTCAGCAATCATGTTCGCTAGGTCGGAATCAGAGATCGAACATGCCGGAACAATCTGTTTGAGCGCCTTAACGGCGAGCCCCGTCGATATGAAACTATGGCGCCGCCTCCGAATATTTACATACTGTTCGATGAGGTTTTCGAGGTCACGCATGTGCAATCCTTCTTGGTCGTCATCTGTGCCTATTGAACCAAGCAGTAATCGATCCGGAGCGAGGGCTCATTCACATTGTTTAATTGGCAAGAAATCTTGATGCCGCATTGGCGCGCTGGCGCGTCCCGGCCGAGGCGGTCACCGCGGTTCATGAAAGAGATTTAGGTAGGTCGCATCAAAGTCGGCCAGCAACGCCAATCGCTGGAAATCCAGGATAACAATCCTCCTGTCTTTCCAGCTAAGCAGGTCGTTCGCTCGAAGTTCCTGTAGCGTCCGATTCACGTGAACTGCTGATAACCCAAGCACGTCGCCCAATTCCGCTTGCGTCAGTGGAATCGCGAACGTCTGGTCAGAGGCCAATCCAACTATTTCTAAGCGGACATACAACTCGCAAATTACATGTGCGAGATGCTGTTTGGCGGAGCGACGCCCGAGGCAGGTTATCCAAGTTCGTTGGATCGAGGCATCGATAGTGGTTGAAAGCCAGAGCATCCGGGTGAGATGTGGACTTTCACCCATTGCTGCGAGCAGGTCTTTGTGTCGAATGAAAACTACATCGCACGAGCCCAGGGCGCTCACGCTGTGATCCATCACTTTTAGCAGTAAACTATGCAGATCGACAAAGTCTCCCGGCACGTGAATTGCCGTTATTTGACGCTTATCCCGAATAGCCTGGTTTCGAACTGCGAAACCATTCGCGACAAGACAGCTTTCGGCCGGGCGGGAACCCTCCCTAACGACCTCCTCATCGGGTCTGAAAGTTGCCGGCCGGACCGGAAGAGCCTCAATAAGCGCGATCTCGTCTGGCGGCAGGGTGTCGCGGCGGTCGAGCATGCGAACCAAGAGGTCTTTGCCGAACATCGCGGCCCCTTTTGACTAGATCAGGAATTGAGTTCCAGCGACTCGTGCCTCGGCTGGTCGTGCCAGATGACCTGCCGCAGGTCCCGAGCATCTACAACTTTGCCGCCCGTCGAACCCAGATAGAAATGATCGCTCTCATGCTCGACCTCTTCGCTATGTAGCTTGCCTGTAATGGGCGGCCCTAGTTGTGAAAGGTTGGTCATTGTTCGAGAATCGTTCTTTTTTTGAGTCACGGCGTTCCGAGCCTCCCAGCCTCCCGACACAGGGTCTCGCGACCATTACCGTGCTTGCCAAAAGGTCACGGATCCTGCGGTATTGAGAGGCCGAACTTAGTGGCGAAATAGCAGAACTCATATTTTTCGTCACCCGCGACGCGCGGTTTCCGCCCCAGAACCTCTATTGCACTTGTCCTCGGCCATTTTGATTTCCTCCCTGGCTGGCCTTCAGATCAAGCGCAACGCGGATCAGCAACATTTGTTGCCGCCTTCCATTAGAATCACGTTATGTTCCGTCTAGCTAATATATACCGCCGACCCAGACTCGATCAGGTGGGCAAACCTGTGAGTGCCGCGCCGGCCGGCTCAAGTTCATTCCGCCGATGCCTACCTGGTAGCCAAGCCGCCCCAAGGTGACGACTGGATTCACGAGGCCAAGTTCGACAGCTACCGCTCGCAGATCGTTATGAGCCGCAAGTTTTGAGTTGCGTCTGCACGAGTAATTGCCTGGGGTGAGTTCGGGTAATTAGCCATGTGCAGGGTCCGCGATTTCGCCCAGCTTCAACTGTCAGGAGGCGATGGAGCCTGGCTTTCAAGCGATGGTCGATTGCATGCTAGAGGCCGGCTGGACGCGCCGAGAGAGGCGCAGCTCGCGATCGCCCATGCCATAATCCGCGCCGGCCGGCCGCGCTAAGTTAAAACGCAGTCAGCCGACTGCCGCGAATGGCCGACATGCTGGAAAGCTGGCGTATTCTCATTGGTCGCTCGAACAAGCCATTGAGGGTCGTGGGCAGGGCAGTGTTGCTATTAAATCAACTCGTCGCATGGGAATGGCGCAGTGTTTCTGCAGTCGGCGGATGTTTATTTGTGAGCGCAGGTCTGCACCTGCATCCTTTGGCGCTATTACACGTTTGCCCCGCGAAGAAGATGCTCCGGGCCGGCAGAATGTCGAAGAAAACAACCGACGACGCTTACGAAAACCAAGTGCAGCTTGAGCGGCGGGCCAGACGGCAGGGCCGCGGACGCAATGCCGAATGGCCGTCAGAGATCCCCAGCCGTGGCTGGAAAGACGTGCTGTGGCGGGTCTTTGCTGAAGTAAAGGAGGACCGTGTTATGCTGATCGCGGCCGGGGCCGCATTCTATCTGCTCCTTGCCCTCTTTCCCGCGCTCGCCGCGTTCGTGTCCATCTACGGTTTTGTCGCCGATCCTCAGACCATCGCTGAGCACATTTCGTTCCTTGGCGGCGTACTTCCTTCGGGCGGTTTGGACGTTATCAGATCACAGCTTAGGTCCTTGGCCGCTCAGAGGACTGGCGCGCTCAGCTTCGGTTTCATATTCGGCCTTGCCGTCGCACTGTGGAGCGCCAGCAACGGCATCAAGACGCTCTTCGAAGCCATGAACATCGCCTACGAGGAGAGTGAAAAGCGCAGCTTTATCCATCTGAACCTCCTGGCCTTGGGCTTCACACTTGGCGCCATCCTCATCGGTATTGGGTTTATCGTCTCGGTGGGGATCGTGCCGGCCATGCTTGCGCTGCTGAACCTCGGCGGCTGGACCGAAGCCCTTGTGCGGATCTTTCGGTGGCCGATGATGCTGCTCCTGGTCGGCCTCGGGATCACGCTGATCTATCGCTACGGCCCCAGCCGTGAAAGGGCAAAGTGGCAATGGGCGACATGGGGCGCCTTCCTTGCGGCTGTGGTCTGGGTCGCAGTCTCGATAGGGTTCTCCTATTATCTTGAGAACTTCGCCGACTATAACGCGACGTATGGAGCCCTGGGGGCAGTCATCGGCTTGATGATGTGGACCTGGATCTCCGTGATTGTCCTGATTGTGGGCGCGGAGCTGAATGCCGAGATGGAGCATCAGACCGCCAAGGACACCACCACAGGTGCGCAGCAGCCGATGGGTGCGCGAGGTGCCACGGTCGCCGACACGCTGGGCGGATCGGCCGATGCCGCCGACCAGCAGTCGCGTTCGGGCGAGCACAACACCTAATGCGCAGATCACTTGGAATCTCCGCGCAACTTCGCTTGGCGCAATCACTGACATCAGCATTGGCGACGAGTTTGCAAGGACGGCTCATCATGGGCTATGGCAAGTCAGATCGCGAGCGTATGAATACCTTCAGGCGCAGTCCCCATCCTGCTCAGACCCCGCGGATAGCAAGCGCGACATCTGCGGAGAACGGCGGCACATCAAGCTTCAGCCAGCCGTCCGAATTCGCTTGCCATTCCGCCGTTTGCCTGCCGGCCGCGGTATCCCAGGCGATGACGCGATAGGTGCCGCGAGCCAAACCGGGCAGCTGCAAGGCGGCCGGAACCGGCGCAGCGCCGGCACGCAGCATACCGTTTGGCCCGATCGTGTCGCGGCGAACCAGCCAGACCACTGCCTGAGAATCGTCAGCGCAGGCAACAGCCGCGGCGTCCTGACCGGAAACCCGCATCTTGTTGCCGAGATGGGCACGCCGGAACGAAACCCAGTCGATCAGAGGGAGGAAATCGGCCAGCGAACCCTGCGCCCGCCGCATGCCGGGGGTGAGCATGTGCGGGGTGCGGTTTGGCCACCGCATGCCGCCACCGGCGCCCCCCGCCGCCAGGTGAGCCCATTGCAAATGGCGGAAATATTCATCATCGAAAGGTTCCGGAAGCGTGATCTTCTTGTCCTTGAACGAGTGGATCGGGCCGTGCTCGGAATCGAGAAAAGGGCGGCCGTCACGGATTTCGCCGAGCGCCTCTCCGACGATCCGCGCCATGCCGAGCGCCGGCGCTACCGTGTCGCTGGGGTCGTCGATTGTGCCCTCCTCGTAGAGATGGAGAGAGGCGAAGTCGAGGTCTGGGTGGCGGAAGATCGGCCCCGGCAACGGCATGTGGGGCCGCCAGCGAAGCTCAGGTCCGAACAGCGAGACGGTCTGCGGGTGAGAGCGGCCGTAAAGTGACGTTTCCAGCCGGCGCACAAAATCGCTGAGATCATGGATGAAGGCGCCGAATCCATCCGCGTTGCCCTGAGACTGCTCGGGATGGATCTCGTTCCAGAGGTCCCATGCGAAGAGGGCTCCGCTGCCGCTCCATCTGCGAACCACGAATTCCAGCCGGGCCTTGATCGCGCGGCGCGTCTCGGCGCAGATCAGGAATCGCGACGGGTGGTCCAGCACGCCTCCGTTATTGCGGTTGTAGGGGTGGTGGCGCCAGTGGAGCCACTGCCAGAACGTATCAAAGGGGGTGAGCAGGATTCTTAAGCCCTGTCTTTCGCAAAGACGAAAGAGGTCGTCCCACAATTGCACCATAGCCGGCACGAAGCGGCCCTGCGGCTTCTCGAAGTAGCGGTGGCGAACCTGGGCATATTCCAGCATCAGCCTGAGGCAGGTGACACCGCTTTCCTTCAGCCAACGGAGATGGCTTTCCACGCCGGCCATATCGGCGCGCCGGAACAGGCCATTGAGTTCGGGCCAGCTTACCGCATCGTTCTGCCCAATCGGCGTCCATGACTGGCCGTTCTCGGTGACGAAATAGGAACCGGCCACCTTGATCCAAGGCAGGCCCGCAGCCGATCTCGGCGCAGAGTCTTCCACTTCGCCGACCAGCGGTATCGCCAATCTAATATCGTTCAAGGCATGCTCGAATTTCGTCCGCAGAGCAGTATAACTGCCGCGATGGCAAAATGTTTCGCCGGGCAGCGGATGTTCTCCGTACAGCAACTCCGGACTGCAGACTGGAGAGACGCCCTCCTCGGCAGGAGCTCCGACGCCGCCCCCTCATAACCGCGCGCGCCGTAGCGTATCGCAATGTCGACTCCGTCCCAGATGATCGTCGGTCTGTCACCAGAGAAGTTGCAGGCCGCAGAACGCACGCCAGGTGCAGATCGTCGTGTCAGAACCCTCGCCGCCGACGTGACGAAGGAGGCGGAAATTGCATGGCTGTTCGACGAAGTCGGGGCTTTCGATCGTCTCGTCTCGACGGCCGGAACACCGCCGCGGGGCGATCCCATTGATCGTACCGACACGGATGTACTGCGCCGCTTCGTCGACAAAGAGCAGGAATGCCAAGTTGGGCGGGTCGCCCGCCGAACCAGAAATATCTCAGCCGAAGGGGAACCTCACGCTCGCAGGCAAGTTCGGTACGCGATGTGGGGGAGATTGCGCCATCTCATCGGTTTTATCGTTGTCGTGCTTGCGATCTTCTCCTTCCTCGCATTCCATTGGGAGGGACTATGCAGCGCGACGACGATCAACGAGGCTCGGCTTCAGAGCCCCAGTCTGTCATCCTGAGGTCGCCCTGCTCACCGGCAACACCTGGACTCCGCCCCGCTCGCGTTCGCTTGGTCAACATTCGACGCTTGCACCCGTACCACTCAGAGGCGACGTGATGGCGGCCCGAATGAAATTGTGGTGGGGGTCGAAACTGGCAATGGTCGATCGCCTAGCAATAGCCGATGGCCTAGTGGGAGCTCTGGCGCGAGCCTTGGCCGACGGGTCGCACGTATGAGCAACGAGCCGGCACGTCCGCCAGGCGAATGCCCGTCCGCGTTTGCCAGCTTCTTCATGGCTGGCTTCGAATGTTCATCGCATCGGCGCGGCGACGGAGTGCGCCTTGATTTGATTCGCGCGACCGCACACGATAAACACGCTCTCGCCGACTATCGCAGTTGTGCTGCCCTTGGGCTTCATACGATCCGCGACGGCTTGCGCTGGCACCTGATTGAAACTGCGCCCGGAGTCTTCGACTGGTCGGGTTGGATCTCAATGATCGAAGCAGCCCACGCGGCGGGGGTGCAGGTCGTCTGGGATATCTTCCACTATGGCTCACCAGATCACGTAGACCAAGGCGCCCCAGATTTTATAGAGGCCTATGTTCGCTTCGCCGCTGAAGCTGTCCGGGTCCACCGCTCCGTCACGGGAGTAGCTCCCCTGGTGTGCCCGATCAATGAGATCTCATTTTTCGCATGGGCGATAGAGGTCGGCTATTTCCCACGCGTGGGGCCGAAGAAGCGGGGATGGTTCAAGCGACAGCTGGTGAGGGCAGCGGTTGCCGGCGCCAAGGCGATGCGCGATGCCGAACCTGATTGCCGGTTCATATGGGCTGAACCGCTAATCCATGTGGCGCCCCGCGACCGTAGTCGTGCCGAGCAGCGGCGCGCGGAAAATGTTCGTCAGGGCCAGTTTGAAGCCTATGACATGCTGACGGGACGTGCCGAGCCCGAATTGGGCGGCAGCGACGACTGTGTCGACGTCATCGGACTTAACTTTTATCCGCACAATCAATGGTACTTTCACGGGCCAACGATACCGATGGGCCACCACGAATATCGGGCGCTTTCCGACATGTTGGTTGAAGTCGCAGAGCGCTACAGAAAGCCCATGTTCATCGCCGAGACAGGCGCTGAAGGATCAGGCCGGCCGGCATGGCTCCATTATGTTTGCGATGAGGTCCGTGACGCAATGAGCCGTGATGCCCCGGTTCAGGGTATATGTCTGTACCCGGTGACCGCGTATCCCGGCTGGGACAATTCGCGCCACGCGGAAGTCGGCTTGTTCTCCACGATTCATGCCGACGGTTCGCGCAGTCTTCGCCAGCCGGTTGCCGATGAATTGGATCGCCAGCGCAGATTGTTCGCGGCAGGTGTTTCGTAGCGGTCGCAGAAGGAGCGGGCCACGTCAGTAGGTGGGGAACTGCTCCGAATGTTGGCCGAGCGTCGTCCGCTGCGTAAGCATCTGCACGGTGCCGTTTGCCGGCAGGCTCTGTTGAATGCGCGCAAACGTCGCCAAAGCCTGACCGACAACCTGATCCATATTGTAGTAGCGGTACGTGGCCAGGCGCCCGACGAACCACACGTCCGGGCACGCCGCTGCCAGTGCTTCATAGCGTTTGTACAGCGCCTCGTTTTCCGCCCGCGGCACCGGGTAATAGGGATCGCCGATATCGGTTGGATATTCGTAAGTCAGGCTGGTCTTCGGGCTCTGCTGACCGGTCAGATGCTTGTACTCGGTAATGCGGGTATAGTTTTCCGTCTGCGGATAATTGACAACGGCGACCGGCTGAAACTGCTCGCAATCAAGCGTCACGTGCTCGAACCGCAGTGACCGATAAGGCAGACGACCAAGGCTCCAATCGAAATATTCATCAATCGGCCCGGTGTAGATCAGCCGCTGAAAGGGGATCGTGTCGCGAATTTCGCGATAGTCGGTCTGCAGCATGATCTTGATCCTCGGGTTGTCCAGCATGCGCTGGAACATGCGAGTATACCCGCCAGCCGGCATATTCTGGAAAGTGTCGCCAAAGTAGCGATCATCGCGGTTGGTTCGGGTAGGAACCCGCGCAGTCACGGACTTGCTTAGTTGGGCCGGATCGATGCCCCACTGCTTCCTTGTGTAGCCGCGAAAGAATTTTTCGTAGAGTTCCCTGCCAACGGTGCTCACAACCACGTCTTCGGCGGTCCGGACCTCCTCGACCGTTTCTCGCCGGGATGCGAAGAACTCCTCCAACTGCTCGGGCGTCAATTCAAGACCGTACAGGCGATTGATCGTGTCGAGGTTGATCGGTATCGGCAGCAGTTTTCCGTCGACCGAAGACAGTACGCGATGTTCGTAAGGCCTCCATTCGGTGAACTGCGAGAGGTGGTCGATGATCGATCGGGCGTTGGTGTGGAATATATGCGGCCCATAGCGGTGGACCAGAATCCCCGCTTCATCGTAACAGTCATAAGCGTTGCCGCCGATGTGATTTCGCCGGTCGATGAGCAGGACGCTTTCCTGCCGTTGCGATGCGATGCGTTCGGCGAGCACGCTGCCAGCGAAGCCGGCGCCGACAATCAACCAATCGAACATGGTCAGGCTCCCCGGCGCAAAGGCACAATGCTTTTCATTGCATAGGCGCGCTGAATATGGGCAGCCATTGCGTCCCACGTTCGTTCCCAGGACATGTTAGCGAGGTAGGCATCGACTTCCTTCAACAGGAAATTCCGGGGACGTGACAGAAGGCACCGAAGCTTGGTTTCGATGTCTTCGGCGTCAACAATGTCGACCAGGCCTTCGGCACCATAGGTGCGCACGACGTCCACAATCGCCGTGGAGACCACCGGCAGTCCGGCGGCCAGGAACTCAGGAGTTTTGGTCGGGCTGATATAGCGTGTCGCCTCATTGAGCGCGAAGGGCATCCAGCCGGCGCTCCAGTGCCTGAGATAGCCAGGCAGGTCGGCGTAGGGCTTGGCACCCAGCCAATGCAAGTTACTTGCGCGCGGCAGGCTTAGCGGGTCGATCTTGACCACCGGGCCGAGCATGACGAAATGCACTTCGGGCATTGCCGCAGCCGCCTGTGCGATCATTTCAACGTCGAGCCGTTCGTCGATCACGCCGAAGAAGCCCACTCTCGGGTGAGGTATGTCTGCCTGGTCTACAGGGTCATCGCCGGGCTCTCTTGCTTTGTGAAAATGCGCAACGTCGATGCTGCTTGGGAAGGGAAAGATCGACTTATGGAGGCTTCGCTTGGCCTCGTACAGACTCTGCCCGCCCGTGAACACGACATCAGCGCGCTGGAACAGCGCTTTTTCCATCTGCGTCAACTCTGCCGGTGCGTTCTTGAAGGCGGAGAGTTCATCCATGCAGTCGTAGACGCATACATCGCAGGCTATATGGTCACTGAAACGCAGCGCCATGGGCGTGTAGTACCATATAGTCAGCCGGTCATGCGGAGTTGAGTTGACGATCTGGTCGACGAATCTGCGCTGGATAGCGTCCGCCTTTGTTGCGGAAATGCCGGCCGGAAGAACCGGGGTTACGATTGTGATCATTGCAGATCGAGCGTTCACCCGCATCGAAGGATAGCGTATTTCCTCGTAGATCGGCTCCTCAAAGTAAATTAGCTGCTGCTGTTTTGAGGCGCGCGTCAGAATATGCTGCGGGCGTTGGTGTACGAAATCCCACCTGAGGTGAGAAAAGCAAAGTATAATAGACGATTTTATGGGGGTAATTGATTTATTTTTTTTGCCACCCGCTATTTTCATGTAACAAGCCTCTTTAGTTATAGCCTGTAATTCTCCAGATTAACATATGTTAATCGAAGCACGCTCCTGATGAAGCCTTCATCCGCACATCTAACTTTCATTTGAGTAAGTTGTTCCACGGATTTTGATTGGCTGTAGCCGCCGAGCCGGCCACTTGCGTAATTGTTCGAAGAGAAGCGGCGCTGCTACCAACACCTGAAGAACATGTCGCCTCGGCCAAGGCGGAGGCCCTTGCAGCTTCAGATCTCGCCAAATGTGGCGCATTGCCACAGAACGGCTGAAATCCGCTCAATCGTTCAACCACCATTCATGAGCGCAGGTATAAGAGTTAATGAGCCGCGCATGATTCGTTTTGGTCGCCACAGATGGCCGAAGAGGGCAGCCACCGTGAGAGAGCCGCAAGGAATGAAGTTCAACTTTGAAACCAACGTCTTTCCGTTGTTTCACCCGCAGTCCGTGGATGATCTGAAGGATCCCTGTCCGGTGTTCGACGGCGCGCTTTGGCACGTCTTCGGTTCCAGCGGCACTGTCACGACCGAGAGCTGGAATATACTACATGCCACGGCTCCGGACCTTTATGGGCCGTGGACCGAGCATGAGGCGCTCGACTTGGCGGTAACCGGATCGGGCATAGCGGCGCCCGGCGTCATTCATGAATGCGGCGTCTTCCATATGTTTATCCAGACCGAATTCATGAAGTCGGGGGGACGTTGCGAGCATGCGGTTTCCAATGATGGCTTCAACTGGGTGGTGCTGAATCCGGCGATATTGTCCCTGCCGGACACCGATGAGGACGGTATCTACGATCCCCATCCGGCGATTATCGGCGGGAAGCGCTACATCGTCTATTCAGGCATGCCTAAATTCACCAGGGTGCCGCAGCCTGACGTCTATCTGGCGCGCAGCCAATCCGATTCCTGGTTCGGGCCATGGAAACGTCTCGGCAAGATATTGGACCATCTCGACGTTCCCCATCACAATGCGCGCGAGCATCCGGACTACGAATGGGGGATCGAGGGCGCCCAACTGGTCGAATTGCCCGACGGTCGCGTGCTTCTCAACGCCACCTGCTTCCTTCCCGACGTTCCGCGCGGAAGTCGTCAGCGCGTATTCTTCGCCATCGCCGACGACGTCCAGGGTCCCTACGTGTCGGTCGGCCCTGTGCTTGATCCTGGTGAGCCTGGGGAGAACGGCCATTCGACGGTGATGATCGAGGGCGGGAAACTGACTTTGTTCTACCAGAGCAGACGTGAGGCAACGAACCATCGCTGGCGTTTCGGACTGGCTAGGTGCGACCTGGATCAGCAAGTCCTTTCACGAGTCGCCTAACAGGGACGACCAGCCCACTTCAGATAATCATCTTTGTAATCGGGTTGCTGCCGCGTGCCGAGCGATCCTCAATCAATCCAGATCGGTCGACTTAGCCGAACGTCGCAGAGACTACGAGGCCGGCGGTTGGACAGGATTTGACGCCGAGGCGGAAGACTATACTCCCGACGAGATCGAGCGGGATCGGGCTCGTGACCTCAACCGCCTCTGATCGAGGAACCCCGCTGCCCGAAAGGTAGCGGGGAATTCTCACTCTCTTCATAGCCCGCTTTGAGCGTTGCGCGAAATCGCGCCCAGTGTAAAGGCGCTGCGCCATCCAGCCTTCGCTAGTCCCTTCGCTGGTGAGACTCTGCCTTGCTCTGCGCAGTGTCGATGGTCCCTCTGAGAAGCTGCACTGGGCATCAACAGCAATTCGGCCAAGTCGAATGCGACAGTATCAGATTCCGCGGAACCAAGGAGGTAGCGGGGCATTTCTGCCTACCGGTGCTTTAATGGAGGCGACCATGGGTTTCTTCAGCAAACTGCTCAAGAGTTTCAAAACAGCAAACCCTGCGAAATCGAGCAGCGGAAACATGCAGAAAGACACCGGCGCCGGGCCCGCTTTGGCGGCGCATTCCAAGGATGCCAAAGCAAGTGGGAAGGCTGGGCAGAACGCATCGGCAGCCACCAAGAAGAGGTGAGACGCCCTGGCTTTCAAAGCGTAGCGTCATCAAAGTGGATGAAGTCCGCCGACTCCATCGAGCCGTCGTCGCAAACAAGCCAGCCGCTTGGTTGGCCTTCATTATCGATGTTTGGCCAATGCCGCGTCACGAACCCAACCGGACTGCCTCCAGCAAATTGCACTCATCGGTTACTAATGTTTCGGAAAACCGCGACAATCGTCACAGCTAAGACTTCCACATCCCGGCTAAAAAGGTCGATTTATTCATCTGCGCAAACCTGATCAAAGACGCGTTCACAAACAGCCAGATCGTGAGGGCTGAGGCAGGTGCGATTGAAACGCGGGCGCGGCATTTGAAAGCCTTCGAGAGCCCCGCTGCACGTGCAAAAGAAAGCGGGCTTTCACACCCAGACCGAGGAGAGCGGCAGTCCGGTCCTCGTGCAAGAAACGCCGGTCGTTGAGTGTTTGTTCCCGGTTGGGGACCAAGCTATCGAGCGATCGGAACTAACGGTCTGTGGCGGCGTTGCGATGGCAGTAAAATTATGCTGACCAACGGAGACAGACATGACCGACTCCAAGGAACGTCTGACGCAGTGGCTTCGCGACGCTCACGCCATGGAAGAACAGGCCGAGACGATGTTGAGCGGCCAAATCGAGCGTCTCGAAAACTATCCCGAGCTACGCGACCGGATGACGCTGCACCTCGAAGAAACGAGGCAACAGGCAAAACGTCTCGAACAATGCCTCGATCGCATGGGGGAAGGATCATCAACGCTTAAAGACGCCGGCGGTAAGCTAATCGCCATGGGACAGAGCATCAGCGGCCTGTTCGCAGGCGACGAGGTGATGAAAGGATCGCTGGCCAGCTACACATTCGAGCATATGGAGATCGCAAGCTACAAAATGCTCATCGCCGCAGCCGGCGAGGTCGGCGATTCCGAGACCCAAAGCGCGTGCAAGGCAAACCTGCGCGAGGAAGAGGCGATGGCTGAATGGCTGGAAAGCAAACTCGGCACCGTCACCAGTGAATTCCTCAGACGCGAGGAGCGGGATTCCGATGCCGCGAAACGGTGACGTAGGCGGACATTCTGATTGATTGCTGCCTACAGAAACCGCTCCCCTTCGGCGCGGTGCTCGAAACAGAACCAGTGCGGCGTCTGCCTCGGCCTGGCGAAGTAGCGGTGCGACGCCGCCGCGGTGAGGATCGTCCAATTGCCGGCACCCAACTGCTGCGTGAATGGCAGGGCGTAGAGCAGACCGTGACGGTCCTTGCTGATGGCTACGAATGGCAAGGCAGGCCTTACCAGTCGCTGTCCTCAGTCGCGCGCGCGATCACCGGCACGCGCTGGAACGGCTGGCTGTTTTTCGGCCTGAAGAACCATTGCAGCAAGGCGAGGGGCCGGTCATGAACATGGCGGGCCCGAAGACCATCGTCCGCAAGCTGCGCTGCGCGGTCTACACCCGCAAGTCCAGCGAGGAGGGGCTCGACATGGAGTTCAACTCGCTCGATGCGCAGCGCGAGGCCTGTGAGGCCTTTGTGGCCAGCCAGAAGGCCCTTGGTTGGGTTCTGGTGCCCGATCACTACGATGATGGCGGGATCTCTGGTGCGACGCTGGAACGCCCTGCCTTGAAGCGCCTGCTGACCGACATGGACGTGGGCCTGGTCGACGTGGTCGTGGTCTATAAGATCGACCGCCTGTCACGCTCGCTTATGGACTTCTCGCGGCTGGTCGAAGCCTTTGATGCCAACGACGTCACCTTCGTCTCGGTGACCCAGAGCTTTAACACCACCACCTCAATGGGTAGGTTGACGCTCAACATCCTCCTCTCCTTCGCGCAGTTCGAACGCGAGGTGATTGGCGAGCGCATTCGTGACAAGTTCGCCGCATCGCGAAAGCGTGGCATGTGGATGGGCGGCTGGGCGCCGCTCGGCTACGACATCAAGGACCGCAAGCTGGTCTGAGGCGGCAAATGTCCGCATGGTGTTCGAGCGGTTTATCTCGACCGGCTCGGCAACAACCCTTTCCAGGATTTTGACGGCCGAAGGGATTTTAACCCGTCGCGGCCGTCCATTGGACAAGGGCGTAATCTACAAGCTGCTCAACAACCCTGTCTATGTCGGCGAAGCCGTGCACAAGGGTGCCTCCTATGCTGGTGAACACCAGGCCATCATCAGCCGCGGCCTCTGGGCCAAGGTGCAGGCTATCCTGTCAGATGGATCGAGGAAACGCGCAGCCAACACTCGCGCGCAGACACCGGCGCTGCTGAAGGGTCTTCTATTTGGGCCGACGGGATGTGCGATGTCGCCAACCCATACGCGCAAGGCAGGCAAGCTCTACCGCTACTATGTTAGCCAATCGGTGCTAAAGCACGGTACTGGCGCATGCCCAGTTGGGCGCCTGCCAGCGGCCGAGGTCGAGGCAGCCGTCGTTGATCAGTTGCGCGTCCTCCTCCGTGCTCCCGAGATCATCATCGCCACCTGGAAAGCAGGGCGCGAACACGATGCCGAGATCAGTGAAGACGAGGTGAGGGCGGCGCTGCTCGGACTCGATCCGCTCTGGAATGAACTCTTCCCCGCCGAGCAGGCACGCATCGTCCGGTTGCTGGTCGAACGCGTGGACGTGACAATGGACAGCCTTTCCATCCGCCTGCGCACCGAGGGATTGGTCGGTCTTGCGGCCGATCTCGCTCAACGTCAAAATGTCCCGAGCGCAACATGATAACCAACAGCGACACCGGCAGCGACACCAACATCATCACCGTCCAAGTTCCGCTGACGCTTCGCAAGCGGGGAGGGCGCAAGCTGATCGTCGCGCCGGTCGGCCAGGAGCGTTGGGCCTCTGCTCGGCCACGCGTCGACAATACACTCGTCAAGGCGATCGCACGCGCCTATCGCTGGCAGCAGATGCTGAAGCAGGGCGCCTACGCGAGCGCGGAGGATATCGCCAAGGTAGAGAAAATCAGCGCCTCATATGTCAATCGTCTCTTGCAACTGACGCTGCTTTCTCCGGCAATCGTCGAGACGGTCCTCGACGGGCACCAACCAGCCACGATGACCACCGCTGATCTACTTCAACCGGTACCGGCGCAATGGCACGCACAACGGGCGCTGCTATGTTAGGTCCGCTTTGCGCCCATATCGGCCGTTGAGGTGACCGTTGCTACTGCCTGAAAGCAGACATTGTTGCGACCATTCTGGACGTCGCGGTTGCGGCATAACCGACGTTCGCGCGAGAAATGGAGCCAAGCGGTCAATACGTTGGGATTCAGTTCGCCGCGCCGACCCGCTTGCGCTCCCGGGTTTCCAGCAGCTTCGTCAGCCAGTCTGGATCCATCTCCGGCACGGAGGAGAGAAGCAGTTCGGTATACGGAGCATGCGGCGGCGTCAGGATTTCGGTCTTGAGCCCCTGCTCGACGACTTTGCCTTGATGCATGACGACAATTTCGTCGGCGATTGCCCTCACCGTCGCGATGTCGTGCGTGATGAAAATGTAGCTGACTCCGAATTCTTGTTGCAGCCGCATAAGAAGCTTCAGGATCTCTTCCTGTACGATCTGGTCGAGGGCTGAGGTCACCTCGTCGCAGATGATGAGCTCCGGATTAGCAGCCAGCGCCCGGGCAATGCAGATGCGCTGCTTCTGACCGCCCGAGAGTTCGCTCGGCAGACGATCGAGGAAGCTTTCGTCCATCTCGATCATGTGCATGAGTTCGCCAACCCGGCGGTCGCACGCCCCCCCTTTGAGGCCGAGATAGAACTCGAGTGGCCGGGAGATGACTTCCTCGACGGTCTGACGCGGATTGAGCGCGTTGTCAGGCATCTGGTAGATCATCTGAATGCGGCGCAGAATGTCTTTGGGCCTCTCTTTCAGTGTTCTTGGCAGACGATGCCCCGCAAATGAGATCGAGCCCGAGACCGGCGGCAGCAGGCCGGTGATGACGCGGGCGAGCGTTGATTTACCGGAACCAGATTCACCAACGACCGCTACCGTCCGTCCGCGCGGCACCTTGATCGATACATCCTGCAGAACCTTGACTTTCCCTGCGTAGGCGGCGGTGATGTTATCGATCGTGAGCAGATGGTCCGCGGCCGGCACTTCGGGTTTGGCTAGCTTTCGCACCGCCCAGAGCGTCCTCGTATAGTCTTCGGCCGGCGCGGCAAGCATCTGGCGTGTTTCGGCCTCCTCCACAGTACGGCCATGGCGCAGAACCATGATCCGGTCCGCCATCTGCGCAACCACGGCCAGATCATGCGTGACGTAGATCGCGGCAGTGTTGAATTCTTCGACAATCTGGCGGATCGAGGCGAGGACCTCGACCTGTGTGGTCACATCGAGCGCCGTCGTCGGCTCGTCGAAGATGATCAGGTCGGGCCGGCAGGCCATAGCCATCGCCGTCATAGCCCGCTGCAACTGTCCTCCGGAGACCTGGTGAGGATAGCGGAAGCCGATGGTCTCCGGATCCGGCAGGTGAAGACGCCGGTAAAGTTTGATGGCATCCCGATTCGCTGCCTCGCGACTGGCGATCCCGTGCGCCACGACCGTTTCGACGGTCTGATCGAGGAGCCGATGGGCCGGGTTGAAGGAAGCGGCCGCGCTTTGCGCGACATAGGCGATGCGCGAGCCTCGGAGCCGCCGCCGTGCGGTTTCCGTCATGGCGAGGAGGTCGACCCCGTCGAACAGGATGGATCCTTGCGTGATCCGGCAGCCTGGCTTGGCATATCCCATCGCGGCAAGCCCAATGGTGGACTTTCCGGCGCCGGACTCGCCAATGAGGCCGAGAACCTCACCGCGGTTTAGCGAGAGATCCACACCGCGAACGATCGGATGCCAGCGCTCGTCGGAAAACCCTTCGACGTGAAGGTTGCGAACGCTGAGGAGTTTCGTGCCCTTTTCGCGTTGGCCAGAATTCTTACTTTTCATCGCGCAACCCGCTTGTCGCATGCAAGAACCAGTCGACAACGAAATTCACCGAGACCGTGAGAAGGGCAATGGCGCCTGCCGGCAAGAGCGGAGTGATGTCGCCATAGGTGATGAGGGTAGCGTTTTCCCGCACCATCGAGCCCCAGTCGGCAGTCGGCGGCTGGATGCCGACGCCGAGAAAGGAGAGCGCGGCGATGGTGAGGAAAACGAAACAGAAGCGCAGGCCGAATTCCGCGATCAGCGGCGGCAGTACGTTGGGCAGGATCTCCTTGGTCAGAATCCATCTCGGCCCTTCGCCACGCAGTTGCGCGGCTTCGACATATTCCATGACGGCAACATTCAGCCCGACCGCGCGCGCCAGCCGGAATACGCGGGTCGAATCGAGCAGGGCGATGATGAGGATCAGGCTGGTGACCGACGAACCGAAGATGGATAGCAACATCAGCGCGAAGATGAGGCTCGGGATCGACATCAGCACATCTACCGCGCGCGACAGAATCTGGTCGAGCCACCCCCGGTACATCGCGGCCAGCAAACCGAGCGTGACGCCGACCGCGAAGGACAGAAGCGTAGTCGCGAAGGCGATGCCGATCGTATTGCGCGCGCCATAGATCAGCCGGGTGAGCACGTCGCGACCGAGTTGGTCGGTCCCGACGATGAACTCCTGGCTCCAAGGCGCGAAAGCCTCGGTGAAAACCTGCGTTTCTCCGTACGGCGCTATCCAGGGCGCTAACAGCGCGACGAAGACATAGCCAAGGATGACCACGATGCCGAACCAAGCGCTGAATGGAGCCTTTTTGAGTGCGGTTTTTATCCGGGAGGCGCGTGTGCGCCTCTGTCTCGGAACCGCCACGGCATGTTCGGTGCTGGTCATCGCGGATGCAAAAGCCTCGGATTGGTGGCGATGGAAATGATGTCGGCGGTCAGGTTGAGCAGGATGTAGGTTGCTGCGAAGATTAGGGCGCAGGCTTGCACGACCGGAACATCCCTGGACTTCACCGCATCGACCATCAATTGGCCGATGCCGGGATAGACGAACACCACCTCGACGACGACCACGCCTACGATGAGATAAGCGAGGTTGAACGCAATTACCGTGACGATAGGCGCCCAGGCATTGGGCAGGGCGTGTCTGAGAACGATTGCCATCGGCGACATTCCCTTGAGCCGCGCCATGTCGATATAGGGGCTTGCCAGCATGTTGATAATCGCAACGCGCGTCATACGCATCATATGGGCAACAATCACCAGCGTGAGGGTGATGGACGGCAACGCTGCGCGCCAGACGTGCTCCCAGAACGGCGTTCGGTCGCTGATGTTCGCCAGTGTCGGAAATTTGGGAACCAGGTTCAGGACCCAGTTGATCGAAGCCGCGAGCCACTCGGGCAGGGATTGTGCGAATTCGGTTCCAATGAACGTGTCGCGCGAGATGATGAGATAGGCCAGCATATAGGCGACGAAGAATTCGGGGAATGAAATCGTCGTCAGCGTCACCGTGTTCACCACACGGTCGAACCAGCTGTTGCGGTAGAGAGCGGCGAGAATGCCGAGTCCCAGCGCGAGTGGAACCGCTATAAGGGCAGTCATCACGGCGAGGAACATCGTGTTGTAGAGCCGGGGCGCAATGATCTCGGCGACCGTGCGCCGGTAGCCGGTGCGGCTTGCGAAGGAAGAGCCGAAATCCCCCTGCACGATCTGTCCGACCCAGGCGAAATAGCGCTCAACCGGCGGACGATCGATGCCGATCTCGCGCTGGAATGCGGCGACCGTCTCGGGCGTCGCGGATTGCCCAAGCATAGCCTTGGCGAAATCGCCCGGAAGCATGGCAATCGCCGAAAAGATGATGATGGTGACGATGAACAGCGTGATCAGGCCGAGGCCCAGGCGCTGCAGAACCGTCCTAACGACCGGATTCATGGGCGGTGCCTTCGAGCGTTTCCCCTGAAAAGAGCGAACCGCCCGCGCCGCGGGCGGCCTCGCCTGGCGAACGTCACGCGTTGGCTACCCACCAGCGCTCTGCCATCTTCAGTCCGTCATTCTCCCAGTTCGGCGCCAGCTCGCCGTGCGCCAGTTTCTTGGACTTGGCGCTTACAAAATTGTTGAAGACCAGGACGATGGCGCCGCCGTCATCATGCGTCAACTGCTGCATTTCGGCATACATCGCGGAGCGCTTGGCCTCGTCGGTCTCCGCGCGTGCGTGGATCAGCAGTTCGTTGAAGCGGGCATTTTTCCAGAACGTCTCGTTCCAGCTGGAATCCGCCGAGTAGGCCTGCGTGAACATCCAGTCGGCCGTTGCACGACCGCTCCAATAGGAGGCGCACCACGGTTTCTTGAGCCAGACATTGTCCCAATAGGCGTCCTCGGCCTCGCGCACCACATTGACATCGATGCCGCATTGGGCCGCCGTCTCGCGGATGAGGGCGGCCGCGTCCACGGCGCCGGCGAAGGCGGCGTCGGCGACGGAAAGGTCGACCTTGAGATTTTCCATTCCCGCTTTTTTCAGATGGAAGCGCGCCTTTTCCGGATCGAACTTGTGCTGCGGCTCCGGATTGATGGCGAACTTTATCGCCGGTGCGATCGGGTTGTCATTTCCGACAGTTGCATGGCCAAGGAAAATCTTCTGCGCGATTTCCTCGCGATCGATGGCCCATTTCAACGCCATGCGCACATCGGGGTTGTCGAATGGCGCAACCGTCACGTTCATAGGCAGCGTGTAGTGGCCGTAGCCGGTCACCTCGAGGATCTCGATATTCGGCTTGCGCTTCAGCATGCCGAGCGTTTTCAGGTCGGCGCGGCCGATATAATCAACCTCGCCGGTTGACAGCGCGGCCATACGCGCGGCGAGGTCCGTGATGGCGATAAACTCGACCTCGTCCAAATAGGGTTTGCCGTTCTTAAAGTAATTGGGGTTGCGCTTGAGCTTCGCCGAGACGCCTGGCTGGAAGTTCTCAAGCACGAAGGCGCCGGTCCGGACGCCCGATTCCCAGTCCGCCTTTCCGTCCTTGGCAGGCATGACGACAAGGTGATAGTCGCTCATGATGTAGGGAAAGTCTGCATTCCCGCTGTTTAGTGTGAAAACGATCGTTTCCGGGCCGTCTGCCTTGATGTTGGTCACCGATTCGAGCAGCGACTTCGCCGCCGATTTGGTGTCGGCCCCCATATGATATTGCATAGAGGCGACCACGTCGTCCGCCGTGATCGTCTTGCCGTTGTGGAAGGTCGCACCTTTGCGCAGCTTGAAGACCCATGTTGTCGCGTCGTCCGAGGTCTCGAAGGTCTCGGCAAGGTCCGGCTGGATGCTGCCTTTCGCGTCGACCTCGGTCAGGCTGTTGGACATGGCACCCGAAAAGGCGGTTTGCGTGAACGTATCGGGATAGCCGGCCGGATCGATCGAATCCGTCGTCGCGCCATGCGCCATGCCGAGCTTGGCGAAGCCGCCCTGCTTCGGTGCGGCCCGCGCCACGCTCACGAAGAGCATATCGGCGGCGGCGACCGTCAGGCCTGCCGCCAGCCCTAGATGGATGAAATCACGGCGCGAAACCTTGCCGCGGCCGATCAGGTTTTGCGCTAAGCGCAGTTTATATTCAGATTCCGACACTGCTTCCTCCCATTGCGGATTTCCCGCATTCTTGTTGTTGGCATTTATCGAGCAGATCTGGTGGATTCAGCCGATTTGCCTCCTTTCGATTTTTCCGGCGGTTTGACGCAAATTTCACGCCGTTACATAGATTTCACCAGCTTCCACCGTGACCGGGAATGTTCGGGCACGCACGCCCGGGTCGACCAGAGCGGCACCGGTCTTTATGTCGAATTCCCACCCGTGCCAGGCGCAGCGCACGATTTCGTTCTCGCGGTGATAGATGAATTGCGCTTGGTCGACCGGTGCCGTGGTTCCGCATTGCGGTCCCTCGCAAAGCGGAGCGCCGCGGTGCGGACAAACGTTCAGCAAGGCATGGAATGAATCTCCGATGCGGAAAACCCCGACTGAAAGGCTGCGGATTTTGGCGATGTACGGAGTTCCGGTCTCGATTTCGTCGACGCGGCAAATGTATGTCTTCTCAGCCATGGTTTGCTCCCGTCACGCGGCATTCGCCGCTTGCGTGCGGGGAATGCGTTTATAGACCTCGAGCGCATTCAATCCCATGATCTTGCTTTTCCAGGCGGGCGGGATGTGCAGCGTGTTGGCATCGTCATAATCCCAATGCGGGTAGTCGGAGGCGAACATCAGCGTGTTCTCGCCGTCCATTGCTTCGAGAGTGGACCAGAGATGCTGAATGTTCGCGGGCTGCTCCAGTGGTTGCGTGGAGAAGCGAATATTGCGCCGGCAATACTCGGAGGGCAGCATCTTCAGCCACGGCGTTTCCTTGCGCAGAGCTTTGTAGTCTGCGTCCAGTCGCCACAATACCGACGGAACCCAAGCCACTCCGCACTCGATGAGCACGAAATATAGATCCGGCCATTTCTCGAAAACGCCATGCGCGATCATGCTTGCAACATGCGACAAGGCCGACATGTGAAGAATTGCGTGCGTCTCCCAGAAAAAGGTCGTCGGAGCCGGCGCGACCGCGTTCCAGTTTATGCCGCCATGACCGCCCAGATGAATTGCAAATGGCAGCCCGACTTCGGCGCAGGCCTCGAAAATGGGGTGGTAAAAGGGATCGCCGTACGGTTTGACCGAGCCTTGGGAGGCTAGAACCTGGACCATACGGGGGTGGTTGCCGAGGCGGCGAATCTCGGCTGCTGCGAGCTTCGGATCCTGCGGCGCGACGATGATCGAACCCATGAAGCGGCTGTCTTTGGGAAGCCACTCGGCGATTTGGTAGTCGTTATAGGCCCTGACCAGCGCGCTAGCGTAATATGGGTTTGCTAGCGTGGAAGCCTCTATCGGCTCGTCGCCGGTGAGGATGGCGGCCCCGATATTATATTTGTCGAGGTGCTTTTCCTTCATGATGAGATAATTGTCGGCTTCGGTCTCGGGCCTGACATCCTTGCGGGAAAAGTCCTGCGGGTGAAACCAGGGACGGTGCCCGTGCGGGAAGGCGCCTCTCGGACCAGTTTTTTCGCCTTCCATGAACATGTCTTTCCAGACGCCGGAAAGATAGGGCTCGAGCACCGTCGCGCTCGACCAGTAATTGTGACAATCGCAATCGACTATGAACACCCTATCCAACTCCCTGGCGTGGTAGGCCGGCTAACCTAGCCGGCTTCTTCAACGGCAGCTTCCGCCTTGGGCATTATTTGATCAAGCTTGTGATTTGGGCTAATACGATCGGGTTTTTCGATTGGGAGGCGACATGCAGCTGGATCACATCGAGACCTTTCTCGACATCATGGAGTCGCGAAATTTTAACCGCACTGCGGATCGTTTGGGCGTAACGCAGTCAACAGTGAGCACCCGCATCAAGAACCTGGAGCAGGCCATCGGTTCGGAGCTCTTCCTGCGAGGACGAGCCGGCGCCGAGCCGACCGCGGCGGGGCGGCGTTTTGATGCTTATGCGCGCGCCATGCTGTCGACATGGTCTCAGGCCCGCCATGAGGTGCGGGCATTTAACCGGTTCGAAGGCACCTTGCGCGTCGCTGCCCAGGTCGGGATGACGCGCTCGATATTGCCAGGTTGGGTGGAGACGTTGTTCCAAGTGCTGCCGAAATCGTCAATTCACGTAGAATCCGACTATTCGCCGCAGATGATTTCCGATTTGAGCTTGGGAAACCTCGATATTGCTGTGGTCTACGCGCCCAGATACCTCCCTGAAATCGCCTACGATCCTCTGATGGTCGAAGAATATGTGATGGTGTCTACTGCGGCCAGTATCCTGTCGGAGGTCAATCCGGACACGTACATCCGGCCAGGCTACACGGTCGCGCTTGAAAAAGCCCACGCCGAGGCGCTGCCGCAATTGGCGATAGGCCGTCTTTCGATGGGCTCGGAAACGCTCGCCGAAGCGATGCTGCGGCGCATGGGTGGCACTTGCTATATGCGCAGTGACGACGCTCGGCGGTATACCGCCGAGCGGCCATCTTTTGTGGTAGAGGGTGCGCCCGCGCTTCAGCAGCCGGTTCACACCGCTATTTTGGCGCGCCGCAAGCATGAGCCGATCATCCGCAGAGGGATTCGCGCGCTCCATCTGGCTGTTATGTCCATGGAAAGTTAGATCGAAATACCCGATTGTAAAGCCGACATCTGCCACTTTTTTGAAAGTATCCCGGCTGCCATTCTGGCCGAGGCAAACCAGAGTCAAATGATGAACGCGCACATTCCCTTTTCAACTGCCGATTTCGCTCTGGCGATGCGTCAACGGCAATGGGCGGAGAGCGCAAGACAGTTCGTCCGCTGCCGGCGCGTCATCGACGAGACGCACGATGTCCGCACATTCGTCTTTTCCACCGCTTCGGGCCACATGTTCAGCTTCAGTGCAGGCCAATATCTGATACTGCACCTGACGATCGACGGCGCCACGGTAACGAGATCCTACTCGGTTTCCTCGCCGCCGACCCGACCGCTCGACCTGCAGATCACGGTGAAGCGGGTGAAGGGCGGGCTTGTTTCCAACTGGCTTCACGACAATCTCCGGCCGGGCCACGACATTGAAATCGAAGGGCCGGTCGGACGTTTCAACTTCGACGATCTACCATGCGAGAAGCCGCTTTTCCTTTCCGGCGGCAGCGGCATCACTCCCGTTATGTCGATGCTGCGGGCGCTAACCGACCGGGCATCTGGCCATGACATCCGTTTCATTCACTGCGCTCGGACGGCGGACGACATCGCCTTCCGCGCCGAGTTGGAGGCGCTCGCCGCGCGATTCTCCAATGTCAATGTAAGCTTCATCTGCAGCCAGGAAGGTTCGGTGTGGCAGGGCCCTAAGGGTCGCATCGACGGCCCCATGCTCTTGCGGCTGGCTCCGGACCTTCACCAGCGCACGTCTTACGTTTGCGGCCCCGAGCCGTTTATGCAGACGGTTCGGACCTGTGTCGCGGAGATCGGCATCGCACCCTCGCAGTACCACGAGGAAAGCTTCGGCGGCGCCGTGGGTAATTCCATGCCTCTGCAATCGGCTGTCGCTGGCGTTACGCGCGTCCGCTTCGCCCGGTCCGGCGCAGAGCATCTTTGTGCGCCCGAAGAGACCCTGCTCGATGCGGCGCGCAATTGCGGGCTCCACATTCCCACCGCATGCCAGCAGGGTATTTGCGGAACTTGCCGGACGGTCAAGCTTTCGGGTGAAGTCGCGATGGACGACCTTGGAGGGCTCAGCCTTGAAGAGAAGGCGGCCGGTTATGTGTTGGCCTGCTGCAGCCGGCCGCAAGGCACTGTTTGCCTCGATCTCTGAATCTCATTGCGAATCCTGATGGAAAGCCCGGGTGCTCGCGCACGAGCCGGTTGTGCCTTGCCTCGCGCCAGGCCTGTCCAGCGGCGGGCGGTCCAGCAGCTCAGGCCACGGCATCGCCGACACACGGAACCGAGGTTCGGTTCGGCAATTAAAGGAGGGCGAACTGGTTTTGCGGAGGTTTGAGGTGAACGGGTTTTTGAATGTGGGGCTTTCGACGGTCGTGACGGGCACGGTCGTAAGCTTTGTGACGGCGGCGGTTCTAGCCCTTCTGGCCAAAGCCGAAGGCAAATCCGCACTGCAGCCGACCAACGCCACCAGCCACTGGCTGCACGGCGATAAGGCCGGTGCGGTCAGGAAAGCCGACCTCGCACACACTGCGGTGGGCTTCGGCACCCACCATGCCTCGGCCATGTTCTGGGCCGCTCCGTTCGAGGCTTGGCTCGCCCGAAACCCTCAGCGGTCGCCGCTGCTGATGCTGCGCGATGCCTCGGCAGTGGCCATGATTGCAGCCGTCGTGGATTATCTCGTCGTACCGAAGCGGCTCACCCCAGGCTGGGAGACCGTGCTTTCGAAGCGCTCGATCGCCGCCACGTATGTCGCGCTTGCTCTGGGCTTGGCTGCCGGCGGACTGATCGCGCAGGCGATGCGGAAGACGGATTGATCGGATTCCAAGACTGGCGAGAGACCGCCGATGGTATTCCGCTTTTCGCCTGGCAGGCAGGGCTCAACCGGCACCGGCAATCGCCAGAGCCCACCGACTCGGTCCAGATGTTCGGTGCTGGTTCGCACTCCAGCTCTGTCCCTTACCCAATGAGCCGACGAATGTGGCCAGCTCACCGCTGGCGCGTTAAAGTTGATCCAGATGATGCATGAGTTTCAAAAGGAACGAGTACAAGACCTGTTCGGGGTCATCAGCTTGCTCGCTGAGCACCGTTATGCCCGCCAATGGCCAGCACGGCCTTCTACACCGGGTTAGGGTCGGCATGAAGGTCCGCATTGGTTCAGCTTAGGACCGAGCCTGCGCCGAGCTGAATGTCTGCTCACTTACATCTCAGATTAGAAGCTGCCTGACCGCTTTCGGCCCAAACAGGACGGTGATTGCTTGGCGCTGAGCGTAGGCAATAGCGCACGGCGCCATTTCACCGTCACAGGCTGGGATTGCCCAAGAGGGCCATGGGATCCGTATCGCCTAGCGAATGATCTGCTAAACTTCGCATAATCCCGATATCACGAAACAATTGAAATTGTTCGCCTCTAAACCTGAGAACTAAAAGTGCGAGGTTGACAGCTTTGGAGAATATCAGCCGAGAGAACGATCATTCGACGGAAACATCCGGCGGCGCGGTTGCAAGCTTTGCCTGAAAAGCCCGCAGTTGCGCGGGGTTTCGACCCTGCTAGATCAAGGCGGAGAATGTTGGGGCAGGGTGCATCTGGCGGAGGGAGTGGGATTCGAACCCACGGTGGGCTTGCACCCACGCCGGTTTTCAAGACCGGTGCCTTAAACCGCTCGGCCATCCCTCCGTCGTGATTTTTCAATCACTTGGATGCTCGTCCTAATCTTAATTTGTACCTGTTGGTACTGCTGCGCCGCCCGAAGACCGTTCTCGCTTCATTGCTCTAGTGCGCCCGACGAAGTCCTGTCAACCGGCCATAACCCGTTCCTGCCAACGGCAGAGCATGGATGCTCGACGGCGGGACTGAAGCAGGACGAACAGCACTCTGCACCGAAGGTCGAAAGGCCGTGGTTTTTCACAGCGATCGCCGGGGCGGTTTGTGCCACAATCTCGCCCGGTTCCGACCACAATCGGTTAATACGGTGATAAGCAATTCCGGTGCACAAGGGATTGCGAATCAAGGTGGCGCTGGCATTTGTCGAGGGGTTTTAGCTCTGCCGACAGTCAAGTTGCGGTGCCTTTGTTGAGAGGGGACAATCGAAACATGCAGAGCACGGCGCGCCCGCATCTCCGTCGCGCTTGCGCTTTCACGTTGTTTGCCCTGTCGGCTGCCTTGCTGGCGGCTTGCGCCGCGCCACCACAGCCGAAGGCGATGGTCAACAAGAAGCCTCGCTCCAAGGAGTATTTTGCCGAATCCGAATATGGCGTAAAGGCCAGTCCGCGCGTCACCTTCAAGAAGTCCGGCTTGCAGCGTGGCGGCGGACGCGACCAGTTGGGCAAGCCCTATCAGGTGCGCGGCAAGTGGTATTATCCCAAGGAAGACAAGCGCTACGCCAAGGTGGGCCTCGCCTCCTGGTATGGCGACGCCTTCCACGGCCGGCTGACCGCCAACGGCGAAGTCTACGACATGACGCATCTGACCGGCGCGCATCCCACCATGCCGCTGCCGAGCTATGCGCGAGTCACCAATATGAAGACCGGCAGTTCGATCATCGTGCGCGTCAACGACCGCGGACCCTACCATGACGGGCGCATCATCGATGTGTCGAAACGTGCCGCCGAAATGCTCGACTATGCAAACATCGGCACGGCAAAGGTGAAGGTCGAATATGTCGGCCGTGCGCCGCTTGACGGCAGTGACGATCAGTATCTGATGGCCTCCTACCATCCCGGCAACAGGGCGCCGGATCCATCGGACGGCTTGCCCACCGGTGTCATGATCGCCATGAATGGACCATCGCCGAGCACCGCGTTGGGTGCTGCCGCCGCTCCATTTCCCGGTCAGTTGACGAATTCCGCATCCGCACAGCCTGTCCTGTCGGCGCAGACGCCGGCCGCTGGCAATGTGACGCTGCCCGATTTCGGGCCGATCGTGCCGGAACGTCCGGAAATCAATCTGCCGGCGCAATCGCCGTTCACAGTGGCGTCGCTGTCTTATGCGGACGAGCGCGTGCAGCGTGCCACCAATGTCTTTGCCGCGCTGGATGGCACCGGCATGTCGCCCGCCGAAATCCTTCAATCGTGGAAGCGGCAAGCGCCTTCGGCCGGTTCGCCCACGGACTATATCGCGGCGGGTTCGTTTGAGGATGCTGCCGAGGCGCAGCGTGTGGCCACCCAGCTTTCCGGCTTCGGCAAGGCCGAAATCCAGCGCTCTGAATTCGAAGGCAAGGACTGGTATTCGGTCAATCTCTATCCGGACGGCCATGGCAGCCTGGACGAGATGCTGCAGGCGGCATGGTCACATGGCGCACCGGACGCGCTCGTGGTTCGGAACTGACCGGCAAAACCTGAAGTTTTGCCCAGTTGTCCAAGGCGCGGTTGATCGGCCGAGACAAAGCCTGATAGCTTGTAGAGCTTGCCCAGAAATGCCGGCTGACAGGTCGAACCTCTCATGAAATCTCGCTTCGCCGCGCCTGTCGCCGGGCTCCTGGGTTTTGGCCTCCTGCTGCTCTCGCTGGCCCCGGCCGCGGCGCAGCTTTTCGAGACCAAGGCCGCACAGGCCTTCATGATCGATGCCGAAACCGGGACGGTGCTGTTTTCCAAGGACGCCGACAAGCCGATGCCGCCGGCGTCACTGGCCAAGCTGATGACGATGGAGGTGGTTTTCAACGCCATCAAGTCGGGGCGCGTGACGCTCGACGACACATTCGCGGTGAGTGAGAACGCATGGCGCACGGGCGGCGCGCCATCCGGAACATCGACAATGTTTGCCAAGCTCAAATCGACGATCCGGCTTGAAGACCTGATTCAGGGCGTGACGATCCAGGCAGCCAATGACGGCTGCATCATCATCGCCGAAGGCTTCGCCGGATCCGAGGCGAATTTCGCGACTGAGATGACCAACCGCGCAAGGCAGATTGGCCTCGCGAAATCGACATTCGTCAATTCAACCGGTCTGCCGGCCGAAGGTCAGCAAACGACGGTTCGAGAGCTTGCCCTTCTGGCCCTGCATATCTGGCGCGAGTACCCGGACTTCTATCGCTACTATGGCCAGACGGACTTCACCTGGAACAAGATCACTCAGAGGAACCGCAACCCGCTGCTGGCGATGGATATCGGCGCGGACGGCTTGGCTGTCGGCATGAGCGAGGCATCCGGCTTCGGCATCGTTGGCTCGGTCAGCCACAATGGCGCCCGCATCATCGCGGCGATGAGCGGACTGAAAAGCGACCGCGAGCGCGCCGAGGAAGCGCGGAAGCTGCTCGACTGGGGCGTTCGCGCCTTCCAGAAGACGGAGATTTTCGCCAAGGACGAAGTGGTCGGCGAAGCCCAGGTTTTCGGCGGTGCGAAATCCGGCGTGGCGCTGAAGGCAAAAGGGCCGGTGAATATCTTCCTGCCCATCGCCAACCGCGACAAGCTGACCGCCAAGATCGTCTATGACGGACCGGTTGCAGCGCCCGTGGAGGAGGGGCAGCCGGTGGGTGCACTGCGGGTCTGGATCGGTGATACGCTGAGCCAGGAGACGCCGCTTTTCGCGGCCGAATCGGTTGGCGTTGGCTCGCTGCCGCGGCGCGCGCTCGACGCCGTCAAGGAACTGGCCGTCGGCTGGCTGCGTTAGCACCGTTGCGGTGGACCTTTTTTCTGACCGGGACTATTACGGTTCCCGCAGTATGGAAGAAGGCTTTTTGATTGGTGCACGGATTTTTCATCACCTTCGAAGGCGGAGAGGGGGCAGGCAAGTCGACGCAGATCGAGCGGCTGGCCAGCAAGATGCGCGCCAAGAAATACGATGTCCTTGTCACGCGTGAGCCGGGCGGCTCGCCCGGCGCGGAGGCGGTCAGGCATGTCCTGCTTTCCGGCGCTGCCGAACCGTTCGGCCCCAGGATGGAGGCGCTGCTTTTCGCCGCCGCGCGCTCCGACCATGTCGAGCAGGTCATTCGGCCGGCGGTCGAACGCGGCTCGATCGTGCTTTGTGATCGCTTCATGGACTCCTCGCGCGTCTACCAGGGCGTCACCGGCGGCCTTGATCCGGCGTTCATGGGCGCGCTGGAAAAGGTCGCCATCAACGGCATGGTGCCCGACATGACGCTGATCTTCGATATCGACCCGGCCGAAGGATTGCGGCGCGCCACGGCACGGCGGGGCACCGATGCCGGCGCCGACCGCTTCGAAAAGGAAACGCTTGATATCCATCAGCGCCGCCGCGAAGCCTTTCTGGCGATTGCCGCGGCAGAGCCCGAGCGCTGCATCGTCGTCGACGCGTCCGCCGACCCCGACACGGTGGAGAATGTCGTCACCGCTGCCGTGTTCGCGGCGCTGGAGACGATGACGCCGGCGCACAGGAAGCAGGCGTCGCCAGGATGATTTTCGAACGGATCGCACCAGAACAGCACGACACGCTCGACGGCGTGCCGGAGCCGTCCGAGACCCCGCGTCTGGTCGGACATGGCCAGGCGGCGAACATGCTGGCCGCCGCCTATCGCTCCGGGAAGTTGCCGCATGCACTGATCTTTGTCGGACCGGTCGGCATCGGCAAGGCAACGCTTGCCTTCCATCTGGCGCATCATCTGCTGAAGCATCCCGCATTCGAACAGGCGCCGGACGTTCTCGCCGTTCCTGATCCGGCGTCATCGCTGTTTCGCCAGATCGCCACCGGCGCACATCCTTCGGTGCTCCATCTGACCCGCCCGCCGAACGACAAGACAAAAAGCTTCAAGACGGTCGTGACCGTCGACGAGATCCGCAAGGTCAGCCGCTTCCTGTCACTGACCTCGCATGACGGCAGCTACCGGGTAGTGATCGTTGATCCGGCCGACGACATGAATGTCAATGCGGCCAATGCCTTGTTGAAGAACCTTGAAGAACCACCGGCACGCACACTGTTCATCCTCATCGTCCATGCGCCGGGCAGCCTGCTGCCGACGATCCGCTCGCGCTGCCAGATGGTGCGGCTGGCGCCGCTCGATGCCGAGAGCCTGATGGCGGTTCTGGAGAACGTCGAGCCACCGCCGCCGGACGAACCCGCGGCGCGCGCGGCATTGGCCAAGCGGGCAGGGGGCAGCGCGCGCACCGCAATCCTGTTGACGCAGTATGGCGGGCTGGAAATCGCCGAGACGCTCGACGCCCTGGCGACAGCGAGGAAGAGCGATGTTGCCGGCGCCTATCGCCTCGCGGAGGCGGTCGCCGGTCGCGACCAGGCGATCCAGTTCGATATCTTCAATCGCCGTGCGCTCGACCTGCTCTCGACCGGCGCAAGCCAGGCCGCGCTGGCGGGCGATCTGGCGCGGGCGAAAACACTGTCGGATACTTGGCACGAGGCTTTGAACGCTATATCTGAGACCGACACCTACAATCTCGACAAGAAGCAGCACGCCTTGACCATGATCGACCGCCTGAATTCTGCAATGCGAATGTGACGGCCCATCGGGATGGCAATCGCCGTTTCGATGCGATATCTCACCGCTACATCTTCATTCAGACATTCATGACGGTTAATTCATGTCACGCGACACATTCTACATTACCACCGCGATTTCCTATCCCAATGGCAAGCCGCATATAGGCCATGCCTACGAATTGATCGCCACCGACGCACTCGCCCGCTTTCAGCGACTCGACGGCAAGCAAGTCTTCTTCCTCACCGGCACCGACGAGCACGGCATCAAGATGCTGCAGACGGCGAAGCGGGAAGGCATTCCCGCGCATGAACTGGCCGACCGCAACGCGGCCGATTTCCAGCGCATGGCAATCGCGCTCAATGCCTCCAACGACGATTTCATCCGCACTACCGAAGAACGTCACTATGCGGCCTCGCAGGCGATCTGGAAGGCGATGGCTGCCAATGGCGACATCTACAAGGGCGGCTATGCCGGTTGGTATTCGGTGCGCGACGAAGCCTACTACGGCGAGGAGGAGACCGAAGTCCGCGCCGACAATGTCCGCTACGGACCGCAGGGAACCCCGGTCGAATGGGTCGAGGAAGAGAGCTATTTCTTCCGCCTGTCGGCCTATCAGGACAAGCTCATCACGCTCTACGAAAGCCAACCCGATTTCATCGGCCCGGCCGAGCGGCGCAACGAAGTGATGAGCTTCGTCAAGTCAGGATTGAAGGATCTGTCGATCTCGCGCACCACCTTCGACTGGGGCGTGCCGGTGCCGGGTGACGAGAAGCATGTGATGTATGTCTGGGTCGACGCTCTGACAAATTACATTACCGGTGTCGGTTATCCAAATGAAAATGCTGACAATTGGCGCTTCTGGCCTGCCGATGCACACATCATCGGCAAGGACATCGTGCGCTTCCACGCAGTCTATTGGCCTGCCTTCCTGATGTCGGCCGGAATCCCCTTGCCGAAGCGCGTCTTCGGTCACGGCTTCCTGTTCAACCGCGGCGAGAAGATGTCGAAATCGGTAGGCAACGTCATCGACCCGTTCGCGATGGTCGAGCATTATGGCCTCGACCAGGTGCGCTATTTCTTCCTGCGCGAGGTGCCGTTCGGCCAGGACGGCAGCTATAGCCACGAGGCCATCGTCAACCGCACCAATGCCGACCTCGCCAATGGCCTTGGCAATCTGGCGCAGCGCTCGCTGTCGATGATCGCCAAGAACTGCGGCGGCGTAGTGCCGAAGCGCAGCGATCTGGCGGAGGCCGACAGGGCGATCCTCGACCAGGCGGTGGAGGCGCTTGCTACTGCACGCAAGACGATGGCGGAGCAGGGCATCCATCTAGCGCTTGCGGCGATCTTCGGCGTGGTGGCAGAGGCCGATCGCTACTTCGCCTCGCAGGAACCCTGGGCGCTCAGAAAGACCGATCCGGCGCGCATGGAAACGGTGCTGTGGACGACCGCAGAAATCATCCGACGCGTGGCGCTGCTCTGCCAGCCCTTCATTCCGGGATCGGCCGCTAAGCTGCTCGACCTGCTGGCTGTGCCGGCGGACAGCCGCGATTTCGTGCATGTCCACGCGGACTATGCGCTGGCATCAGGGGTTGCTTTGCCCGCGCCGGAAGGCGTGTTTCCACGTTACGTCGAGCAAACGGATGCAAGCGCCTGATGCTGGTCGACAGTCACTGCCATCTCGACTTTCCGGATTTCGCAGAGGAGCGGGCGGCCATCGTCGCCCGCGCCCTTGCCGCTGGAATCGGTCGCATGGTGACGATCTCGACGCGTGTGAGGCGGTTCCAACAAGTGCTTGAGATCGCTGAATCTTTCGACGAAGTCTATTGCTCGGTTGGCACCCATCCGCACAATGCCGCCGAAGAGCTGGACGTGTCGGCCGAGGATCTTGTCCGGCTATCCGCTCATCCAAAAGTCGTGGCGATCGGCGAGGCCGGGCTCGACTATTTCTACGATCACGCGCCGCGCGATGCGCAGGCGCAGGGTTTTCGCATCCATATCGCTGCCGCGCGCGAGACTGGCCTGCCGCTGGTCATCCATTCGCGTGACGCCGACAGCGACATGGCCGATATCCTCGAGGACGAAACAGGGAAGGGCGCCTTCCCCTTCATCCTGCACTGTTTTTCGTCCGGGCGCAGGCTGGCCGAAGTCGGCGTGGCGCTCGGCGGCTACGTTTCCTTTTCCGGCATCCTGACCTTCAAGAATTCGGCCGAGCTGCGCGCCATCGCTGCCGACGTGCCACACGACCGACTGCTGGTCGAAACCGACGCGCCATATCTTGCGCCGATACCCTTTCGCGGCAAGCGCAACGAGCCTGCGTATGTGGCGCATACAGCCAAGGTGCTGGCCGAAACGATCGGTGTCAGCGAGGCCGAAATCGCTGCCGTCACCACGGACAATTTCTTCCGGCTGTTCGAGAAGATGCCGCGCCCAAGTGCGCTGAGCGCCTGACGCATGAGCGACCGGCTGCGCCTCACCATTCTCGGCTGCGGCTCATCGCCGGGCACGCCGCGCATCACCGGCGACTGGGGCAATTGCGACCCAGCCAATCCGAGGAACCGGCGCATGCGCACCGCAGCGCTCGTCGAGCGGATCGCCGCGAACGGCGACAGAACCACAGTCGTCATCGACACCGGGCCGGATTTCCGCGAGCAAATGCTGCTGTCATCGGTCAGGCGCATCGATGCGGTCGTCTATACGCATCCGCATGCCGACCATATCCACGGCATCGACGATTTGCGTGGCTTCGTGCTCGAGCAGCGTCATCTCATCGATATCCACGCCGACCAGCCCACCATGCTGCGGTTAAGGGAAGCGTTCAGCTACTGTTTCGAAACACCGCTGGGCAGTTCCTATCCGCCCATCGTCGAGCCCCATATCATCGACCACGCCAGGCCGGTCGTAATCGAAGGCGAGGGCGGTGCCCTCACCCTCGAGCCGCTGCCGCAGATCCATGGCGACATCATATCGCTTGGTTTTCGCATAGGCGGGCTCGCCTATTGCCCCGATATCAGTGATTTCCCGGACACCACCGCCGAGCGTCTGGGTGGGCTGGACGTGCTGGTCATCGACGCGCTGCAATACAGGACGCATCCGAGCCATCTGTCGCTCGGCCAGGCGCTCGGCTGGATCGAAAAACTGGCGCCGAAAAAGGCCGTACTGACGCATATGCATGTGCCGCTTGACTACGCCACGGTGATGGCCGAGACGCCTGATAACGTCGAGCCGGCCTATGATGGCATGACGATCGAAATCGCTTTTGAATCAGTGTAATAGGCTCGGTTCTTCATGGCTGGCAGCATTGATCGTGTGACCAAGGCAGCGGCTGATTCCGGTCTTGACATCGAGATCAGGCGCATGGGCGCCTCGACACGCACGGCCGAGGAAGCCGCCGCGCAATGCGGCTGCACGGTTGCCCAGATCGTCAAATCATTGATTTTCCAGGGAGAAGCCAGTGGCAGACTTTTTCTCTTCCTGGTTTCCGGCGTCAACCAGCTCCGGCACATCGCAGCAATCTGCGAAGCCTGCGTGCCGCAGGCGGCGTAGGAGACTCTACCAGCCGCAGTTCCGCTGAGTCCCAAGGAACAAGGAACTGCGGCTGGCCGAAAGGCAACTCAATCAAAACTGCACGTCAGTTCCATAATCTATCTTATGCGACTTTCTGATGTGGCAGCCTATAGAGATAGAGATGAAGCGCAGCCGACCGGGCAATCGACTACCCCGACGCGGCGGGCTTGAGATCATGGAGGGCAGCACGTCCCTGCGCGGTTGCGCCCTGGCGGAACAACCCTCATCGATACGTGTTAGACCTTGAGACCGGCAATTGTGAAAGGGTGGAATTCAGATGTCCAACAAGTCTGAGCAGCCAGTCGCCAAGGCACAGATGATGATACGCAAGCCCGTCGCAGAGGTCTTTCGATCACTGATCGATCCGAGGATCACATCTCATTTCTGGTTTTCCAAGGGTGCCGCACCGTTGCAAGTGGGCGAAAGGGTCAGATGGGATTGGGAGATGTATGGCGTGCATACAATCGCCGACGTAAAGGCTATCGACCCGGACGAGCGAATCCTGATCGAGTGGAACGGGTCTGAAAATCCGAGTTTCGTCGGATGGACATTTAGATCGATAGAAGACGGTCAGACCTTCGTCACGGTCAGAAACTGGGGCTTTTCTGGCGGCGCGGAGGAAGCGATAAATTCCACCGAAGGATTCACAAACCTGTTAGCAGCCATGAAGTTCTACCTTGAGCATGGCATTGAGCCCAATCTCGTCCTAGATCATGCACCGAACGCTCGCGTTATCTGAGAGGCAACCGTTCGCTTCGATTCAGTCGACTGACTCAATCTCGCATTCGGACGACCCCATCCTGCACCTCTCAACACCGAAATTTTCAGCTAAGACCATCACAACATGACCGCCTCGCCTCCCTTTCTCGGCTTTCCCGATCGCTTCGCCGATGGCCGCATGCCTCGTGCGGTGATCTTCGGAGCCGGTCACGGCAGCACTTATCCCGGCAAGGACAGCAGCGGCTATGCCTTGGCCGCCGACGCCATTCGCGCTGCGAGCCAAGACGATGCCGAACTCGTCGAGCACTGGGATTTCGACCTCGGCGGCCCGCTGTTCGACGGCAAGCCGGTCTGCTGCATCGACGCCAGCGACATCCCGACCGCTATGCATGACAATGCCGGCAACCGGGCCCGGATCGAGGCAAAGACGCGCGAGGTCCTGGCATTGCCGGCCGTACCAATCCTGCTCGGCGGCGACGATTCCGTACCCATACCCTTTCTCGCCGGCTTTGCGGATCACGGGCCGATCTGGATCCTGCAGATCGACGCCCATATCGACTGGCGCGACGAGTTGCATGGCGAACGCCACGGCTATTCGAACCCGATGCGCCGGGCGAGCGAGATGCCGCATGTCGCCGGCATCGTGCAGGTCGGCATCCGTGGCGTCGGCAGCGCACGCCTCACTGACATCGAAGCGGCGCGGCGCTATGGCAGCCGCTTCGTGACCGCCCGCGAGGTTCACGCCCAGGGCGTCGAAGCCGCACTCCAGCATATTCCGGAAGGAGTACGGGTCGTCGTCACCCTCGACTGCGACGGCCTCGACCCCGGCATCATGCCGGGCGTGGCGGCGCGTACGCCCGGCGGCCTCACCTATACGCAGGTGATCGACCTGATCGCGGGCCTCGGCAGGCGGGCCAAGATCGCAGGATTCGACCTTGTCGAGCTCTATCCTCCGGCCGACATTGACGGCCTGTCGGCGCTGACCGCCGCGCGCCTTCTCGTCAATGTGATCGGCACCATTGTTAGGCAGGTTTGAAACCTGGATTCCTCTCGTAGCTTCAACGCCCCCTCGCCGCCCATGGACGCCCCGACGGGGTTCGTTGTAAACATTCCGACCGCTTGTTTTGGAGGAGACGCAGCATGGACCGATTCACCGGCGGTTGCTTGTGCGGCAACGTCCGAATTGTGGCGTCGGGACTCCCATACCGGGTCGGCATTTGTCATTGTCTCGACTGCCGCAAGCATCATGGGGCCCTTTTTCACGCTTCCGCGGTGTTCCCCCAGGATGCGGTAACGATCGATGGCGAAACACGCGACTACGCCGGGCGGTTTTTCTGCCCCCGCTGCGGCTCGACCATTTTCGGGCGCACCGCAGACGAAATCGAAGTGAACCTGGGATCCCTGGATGCCCCCGACCAGCTGATGCCAACATACGAAAGCTGGATCATCCGTCGCGAATCCTGGTTGCCACCGTTTCCGCTCAAGAGACGATATGAGCGCGATCGTGACGCCACGGGTCGCTTTGAGGAGTAGGTCGCACGCACGAACGGTGCGAGTGGCCGTTTGGGAGGGTCACGCCGGCGCGTCACTCCGGAAGACCGGCCTTGCGGTAACCTTCAACGAAATGCTCAAGCGTCGCAGCGTCCCGGAACGGCTCCGTCGTGGCCCAGTGGCGGGTTGTGAAATGCGGGTTGCCGACGAGAAACAGCTCGACCTCTGCGCGCGCCTCGTCGAGTCGGCCGAGTTGGGCAAGGCTTGCCGCCAGGAAACGGCGTGAGCTTGTACGATAGGTCTCATCCCTGCGCAGTGTGTCGACAGCGGCTTCGTACTCGCGCGCAGCATATTGCGCCTGGCCGAGCGTCAGATAGTACCAACTTGCCGGAAACGGGTTCAGCCGGAACGCCTTGCGAATGTGCTCAAGCCCCTCCTCGACCCGCCCGGCCAAGACCGCGATGTCGGATAATGCCGCCCAGGCATCGGCCTCGTTCGGGTCGAGCTCGATCGCCTTGGCGAATTCCGCATCGGCCTCGGCGAAGCCGCGCTCATAGGCAAGCAGGTAAGCCAAAACCCAGCGGCAGCCGGCATCGTTGGGGTCGATCGCCACCGCTTTGCGCGCCAGTTCCAAAGCAACGCTACGGGATGTTTCGGTTGGTCCGCCAGAATGCACCCATCCCATCCAGTGATTCATGGCAAGCCAGCGATAGGCCTCGGCATATTCCGGATCGAGCGAAATCGCGCGGGTGAGCATCAGATGCGCTTCCTGCGCCGTCTGCGGCGAATCATCCATCAGCTTGCGCGCCCGCACGCACAGATCGTAAGCCTCGAGATTTTTGGGTCGATTGCGCGGCGGCGGTGCACGCAGCCGGCCGAGCAACGCCTCCACGATCTTGCCGGTGACCTCGTCCTGAACGGCAAAGACGTCTTCCAGGCTGCGATCGAAGCGTTCCGCCCACAGATGATCGCCACTCTCCGCGTCGACCAGCTGTGCGTTGACACGCACCCGCCCCGCGGCGTGTCTTGCGCTACCCTCCAGCAGGTACCGCACGCCAAGGTCCTGTGCGATGTCGCGCACGTCCGTCGCCTTTCCTTTGTAGGCAAAGACCGAGTTGCGTGCGATGACGAACAGGCCGGAGACCCTGGACAGGTCGGTGATCAGGTCTTCGGTCAACCCATCCGCGAAGGATTCCTGCTCGGGATCGTTGCTGATGTTAACAAAGGGCAGCACCGCTATCGATGGTTTGCCGGGCAGCGGCAAAGGTTTTCGCTTCGCGCCACCGAGCTGTTCGATGACCCCCGTGAACCGGTAGCCGACGCGCGGAACCGTGGAGATCCATTCACCGCCGTCGGTGGCCGGACCAAGCAGCTTCCTCAGTTGCGCGATCTGGACGGTGAGGTTGCCTTCCTCGACGGCAGTGCCCGGCCACGCCGCGTCCATCAACTCGGCCTTCTCAAGTATTTCGCCGGGCCGTCCGACGAGCGCCGCAAGCAGCTTCAACCCGCGGTAGCCAACGGCAACGGGGACATCGTTCCGAAGGAGTGTTCCCGCACCTGGATCAAGCACGAACGGACCAAAGGCAAAGCGCGATCCTTGCATACAGCGCATCTATAGCCGATTTGGAAGTTTTGAGAACTATTTGGGAGAGCTTAATTACGGCGCTGTTTGTATCCTGCAGAATTCAACCTCTTTCAGGTCGAGGGTCCCGGACCCTCAAACCATATGGAGGTTGCCATGAACGATACCCTTGCATCGGCGCCGCATCAGGCAGCGCGGCCGGAAACGCCCGTGAGGCCGGCGGAAGTGTCGCGTCGGCACCTGACGACCCTGCGAAGCATTATCGCGACCTGGCGCGAGCGGACACGCTTTCGCTGGGAACTTAAGCAAATGTCGAAGGACAATCCCCACTTGATCGACGATATCGGTCTGACGAGACAGCAGGTCGAGGAAGAGATCGCCAAGCTGCCCTTCTGGCAACGATAAGGCGAATGCTGCAAAGACACCGGATCGCCAGTTTCCGCGTGCCGCAGTGGTTCGCCGGCGCGTCTCTAAATCGCTTTGACAGCTCGCTAGGAGATACGGCCTCGTCACAAATCTGCATTCAGCGCTTCATATAGCTCGACGATGACCAAACGCTGCCTCCTTATCATCGACCTGCAGAATGAGTATCTCGACCTGTGGGAAGCAGATAAAGCCGATCGACTGGTTCAGAATACCAACCGGCTGGTGGCCGCTTTCAGGAGTTTACAGCTCCCGGTGATCTGGGTGCGGCAGGAGTTCCGTTCGGATCTCAGCGACGCATTTCTTGAGATGCGCGACAAACGCATCGCCGTTACAATTCAGGGCACGAGAGGTGCCCTGCTTCACGCTGAGCTCGATTGGCAGCCAAGCGATGCGACGATAGTCAAGAAGCGCTACAGCGCGTTCTTCAAGACGGGACTTGACGAGCTACTGGCTGAATTTGGCGCCGGTGAACTGGTTTTATGCGGCGTCAATACACACGCCTGTATCCGTGTGGCTGCGGTGGACGCCTACGAGATTTCCGAGTGGTCTTGGCCGAGGAATGCATCGGCTCCTACGACGCAGAGCACGCGCGCGTCTCCCTGGATTACATGAACGGCAAGATCGCCAAAATAGCGACTGTTTCAGAGATCGTTGAAGCTCTCAGTGCGACCTAGTGAACGTCTGAAAGGCACCGCAACTTGCCACCAGACGGTCATGTCTCGAGTCACGGAGGTAGCTTCCCTGTTTCGGATGTAACCGAATTCCCCTCCCCGTGAAATTGTCCGGTAGTCCGCTGCTCCGATCATCGCGCTCCGGAAGTCAGGAGGATCGGATGGACAGTTACTTCGCTACCGAGCGCCACGATCAGATTCGGGATCGGGCACGGGCCTTTGCGGAGGCCGAGATCCGGCCCCGTATACCTGCCATGGAAGCCTCGCGGTCTGTAGACCATGATCTATCTTGGCTGATCGCCCGCCAGGGCTGGATCGGCATCACCATTGGCAAAGAATTTGGCGGCTTGGGTCTCGGGCATCTGGCCAAGACCATCGTCATCGAGGAAATCTCGCGCGTCAGCGGCGCCATGGGAGCGATGGTGCAGGCCTCGCAGCTAGGCGTCGCGAAAATTCTCCATTTCGGCAACGAAGCCCAGAAGCGGAAATGGCTTCCGGCCATAGCCAAGGGGGAATGTCTGCCGACCATTGCCGTAACCGAACACGAGTCCGGCAGCCACGTGCTCGGCATGGCATCGAACGCCGAGCGCGACGGGGACGCCTATATCCTCAACGGCCACAAGACGTATGTCGGCAATAGCCATGTCGGCGATCTGCATGGGGTGATCGTCCGAACCGGAGGCGGCTCGAAGGGTCTGTCCGCGTTCCTCGTAGAGGCGGATCGCCCCGGCTTCTCACGCGCTGCACTGAAGCCAGCGATGGGCCTGCACGGCTTCGGTTTTGGGGAACTTGTCTTCGACAACTGCCGGGTCCCCGCTGAAAACCTGCTCGGCAAGGAGGGCGACGGCCTGGCTGTGGCCTATTCTTCCAGCATCCTCTACGGAAGGCCCAACCTGACCGCCGTCGCGCTCGGAATCCACCATGCGCTTGTCGAGGAGACCGTGGCATTTGCCGCGCAGCAGCACCGTTACGGCAGCCCTCTTTGCGAACTTCCCACCATCAAGCAGAAACTCGGCCAGATGCAGTCGCGGCTGATGACCGCCCGGCTCGCCGCCTATCACGCCGTGCATATGCTGGACCGTGCCCTGCCTTGTGACGCTGAACTGATAAATGCCAAGCTGATCAACGTGGAGCACGCCTTGGATTCGGCCCGCAACGCCATGGAAGTGCATGCCGCTTGTGGATTGTTCGCCGACCGGCCCATCGAAAGGTTGTTGCGGGATGCGCACCACATCTTCGCGCCGGCGGGCACTTCTGACGTGCAGCTCCTCAGGTTGGCAGAGTTCGCCCTGGGCACATCGAAGACACAGTGGTCACAGCGGCTTGCTTCGTCGGCTGGATCGCAGGCCCACCATGAATGCCCAGTGTCCTACCAGCACTCTCCACCTTCGCGCGATGCAGCCACGAGCGATAGGCTCGTATCAGCCTAACCTTTTCTCGATTGCCATGCCTTCTACCCTCCCCGGCGCTCCCAACTGAGGTCGATGCGCGATCAGGTGATTGTCCCGCGTGAAAGAACCCCGGACTCGTGCGATCGACCAAGCCGAGCAGCGTCATATTTTCCCACAGAGCCGTCCATGAGACCGCCAGCAGGCGGCTGCCAACGGCCGACGAGCCATTGGCATATATCGTGTGGTCCGAGGCCGGACCCACCCGCACCGCGCATGGTCAGAATTCAATATCGCCGAAATCACCACCGCCATCGGAGCCGGCATCGTCTGCTTGGTCGGCTTGCTCTGGCTGTGGTGCCGGCGGTTCGGCTGCCTGCGCTTCGCCGCTTTCGCCAAACATGCCTGCGATCGCGTTGCCGAGAAGCACGCCGCCCGCCACACCCATCGCAGTCTGCGCGGCTCCGGCGAGGAAACCGCCGCCTGCCCCCTGCCGATCATTGCCAGAAAGCGGCTGCTCCGGTGCAGCGGCAGCGGTGCGCCCGACCCGCGGCACCGAACCCGAGCGCCTGGCGCCGCTGCCTCCGAAGAGGCCGCCAAGCAATCCGCCGCCGGCAGATTGCTGTGCCTGTTGTTCCAGTTCCTCGATGCGCGACTGTGCCGCGTTCAGGGCCTGCTCTTGCACGACGATTGTTTGCGCCATGTAGTATGGCGCGCCAGGCTGTCGGGCAATCTGATCGTTGATGAAGCGTTCCGCTTCGGCATCGCGCGGCGGCGTCTGTCGCTCGACATTCGCAAGTTTCTCAAAAAGATTGCCAATCGCCTGCTGGTCGTTCCTGTTCATGGGAAGCAACTCCGGTCATTTGCGCGCGCCGCGTCCAGGACATTCTCGCGGCGCGCTCTACGTCCCTATTTATGCATGTCGCTGCTTCAAAACCGCTGCCGCGACATGCATTTGATTTGACGCAGCTATTCGCGCTCGCCGGTGAAGTTCAGCAGCAACTGGAAGATGTTGATGAAGTTCAGATAGAGCGAGAATGCACCGAAGACGGCTAGCTTCTGCTGCGATTCCGCACCAAAATTCTCCGCAAACTGCTCCTTGATCGTCTGCGTATCCCAGGCGGTGAGACCGATGAAGACGGCGATGCCGATCACCGAAATGGCGAACTGGAGCGCAGTCGAGCCGAGAAAGATGTTGACGATGCTGGCAATCACCACGCCGATCAGGCCCATGATCAGGAAGGACGAGAACTGGGTCAGGTCGCGTTTGGTCGTGTAGCCGTAAAGGCTGGTGGCGCCGAACATGGTGGCGGCGATGAAGAAGGTGCGCGCGATGCTCGTGCCGGTGAAGACCAGGAACACGGAGGCCAGAGACAGGCCCATCACCGCACAGAATGCCCAAAACATCGCTTGGGCGCCGGCCGCCGACATCGTCTGCATCTTGAACGAGAACAGCAGCACGAAGGCGAGCGGCGCCAACATCACCACCCACTTCAGCGGAGTGGAAAATATCGGGACGTAAAGGGCTGGCGTAGACGCCACTATGAAGGCGATCACGCCCGTAACGACGAGGCCGACTCCCATGTAGTTGTAGACGCGCAGCATGTGCTTGCGCAGGCCTTCGTCGAAGACGGCCCCGGTTTGGGCTCCGACGCCCGTGCGGTATCCTAGATTGGGGGTATTCATGCGAGTTCTCCTTGGTGAGGGTCAGTAAAGCGTTTTGGCGAGCGTCTCGGCGGTGCGATCGAGATCGCGGATACCGCTTCGGGCGACGACCGCGTAGGCGACTTCGCCGATCTGGAAATAGGCCGAGGAAATTTCGCCAGAGGGGGCGGCGGTCGGCTTGACCACGTCGAACGTTCCGGGCCTGATCGCGAAGAGCGAGACCAGTCCCAGGTCCCTTGTTTCGACAGCCATCTCGACGCTCGGGCCGAACCGCGACGGATAAATCTGGACGTCACGAACCTTCCAGTCCTTTGGCAGCGACGGCATGACGATCGCCGTGGCGGCGCGGATTTCGTCAGCATCGTAGTCCGGCGCTTCGGGTTGGGATGACATGGCCTCGCGCATGATTGTCGTCCCGTGTGCCCGGATCGCCTCCTCCAGATAGGCGGGCGGCTGTGTCGAGGCGACGACTTTCGTCACCGATATCGGCCCGACGATGCCGTTCGCCAGCCAGCCCGCGGCCACCAGGACTGCGACTGCCGCAGCCCGGCGCAACGTGCCTAACACGCGACCCCGGGCCAGTCCGCGCTCCAGCCGCCGCGCTGCATCGGCCGTTGCCGGCCGCGCCATGCCCCTGGATCCGGCAAGCGCCACGCGCAGTTCGTCGCGCGTCCTGAGGTCGGACATCACGCGAGCGGCTGCCTCCGGACGGGCCGAAAGAAACGCCTCGACCTCGATGCGGCGGGCAACGTCCAGCTGGTCGTCGACATAGGCGTCGAGATCGGCATCGGTCACCGGGTCGCGCAGTTCGTTCATCGCAGACATCACGGGCCTCCCACGATCCTGAGGTGGCTTTTCACACGCGCCGGCAATTTGTCCTCCATCTCACGGAGCGCCGCCCGCGCCCGGCCGATGCGCGACATCAGCGTTCCCAACGGCACGCCGCTGGCCTCGGCCGCCTGGCTGTAGGTAAGTCCCTCGATGGCGACGAGATGCAGCGCCGAGCGCTGCTCTTCCGGCAATTTGAAAAAAGCTTCGCGCACCTGGGCCAGGCGGACGGAATGTTCCTGGGGAGCCTGCATACTGGCGTCGGCAAGATACCCGGCCTGCTCGACGCGCGCCGCTTCAGACTTGCGGGACCGCAAGCCGTCAATGAAAGCGTTGTGGACGATCGACAGCAGCCATGCGCGCAGGTTTCCGCCGGATCGGAAGGTGCCGCGCCGCTCATAGGCCCGCACCAGAGCGTCATGCACCAGGTCCTCTGCTTCGGCGCTGTCGCGCGTTAGCGAACGCGCGTAGCGCCGCAGGGAACCAAGCTGTCCTATGATATCGAAGCGTGACATCGGCCCTCTCATGTCCTGTTTACGGAGCATGGCAGGTTTTAATCCCACTCTTTGAATTTTTTGCGATCCGGGAAGGTCAGACATCACCGGTGCAACGCCTCACCATCACGCATGCGGCTTCTTTGTCCGCGACCGAGCGGCCCTCCCCTCAGCCGCCACAATTCGCCGTGCGGCTTAGCGGCGCCTGGGATTTCGATGTTTACACGTGAATTAATTTGTGACGCGGAAAATCGCGAAGGTGTCATCTTTTTCGGGGCACTTGCGAGTTATAGGCAGGAAACATTCACCGCCGAATCTTCCCTTCGCCGACGGTCCTTTGGGCCCGCTTTGTTCAACGAATTATCGACCCGATATGACAAGCCCCGACACGACAGGCAATGCGCCAACCCAGCGGGATACCCGCATCGATGTCTTCCGCGCGCTAGCGCTACTGACGATCTTCGTCAACCATGTGCCCGGGACGGTCTTCGAGTATTTCACGCACAAGAATTTCGGCTTTTCCGATTCGGCCGAAGCCTTCGTGCTGATTTCTGGTATCGCTGTCGGGCTCGCCTACGGACTGAAGTTCCAGCCGGGAAACCGGTTGCTCATCACCCTGAAGGCCTGGCGGCGCGCGGGTGTCCTCTATGTCACCCACGTCATGACCACCGTGGCGACGCTGGCGATCTTCTCGGCAGCTGCGCTGCATTTCTCGCGGCCCGATCTTTTGAAGCTAATCAACATCCAGATGATCATCGACGACACGCCGGAAGCGCTGCTCGGCATCGCCGCGCTCGGGCATCAGATCGGCTACAACAACATTCTTTCCATGTATGCCGTGGTGCTTCTGATGATGCCGCTTTTCCTGTGGATCGGCACGTTCAGCCTGCGGCTGATGCTTGCTGCGTCCGCTGTCCTCTGGCTCATCGCCGGCATTTTCCAGATCGCGCCTTCGAATTTTCCCGGCGACGGCTTCTGGTTCCTGAACCCGCTCTCCTGGCAATTTCTGTTTGTCATCGGGATCGCCGGCATGCTGCATCTCAAGCGCGGCGGCGAAATCCGCTTCAACTGGATGATGACGAGCGCGGCCGTCGGGTATCTGGTCGGCGCGCTGATTTGGGTGCGGCTGCCGCTGTGGGGCATCGAGACGGCCTCCGGCCTCCCTACCGTGCTGACCGGTTTCGATAAGACATTCCTGTCGCTGTCGCGGCTCATGCACATTCTGGCGATCGCCTATCTGATCGTGACGCTCCCGGCGCTTTCCAACCTGGCGAGGACCAGGCCCGGACACCCGCTCGCGGTTCTCGGCAAGCATTCGCTGCCGGTCTTCATCGCCGGAACGATCCTCGCCATGATTGCGCAGGTCATGAAGGTCGTCAGCCCGGGCGGGCTGCTCTACGACACGATCCTGATCACGACAGGCATCGCGCTGCAGTTCGGCTTCGCCTACTACCTCGAATGGTTGCCGCGGATCGGTTGGGGTGCCAAGAAGCAGCAACCTGCCGCCGCCTTGCCGTCTGCTGCCCTCAAGCCAGCGTGATAGAACGGCGCGACGCGCCGTGCCATCAAGGCCTTTCGCCGGGTGCGAGCCTCTCCTCGAGGCACGCTATGGATTTCTATGTCCAGTCCCGGTTGGCGGTTTTCAACTTGGCGCAAATGAAAACCGCTGGCGCAGCACGGCCGATTTGCGTATCACTCCGCCGCCAACGGAACCGCGCCGATGTTTGAAGATCTTCAGCCTGCCCCAGCCGACAAGATCCTTGCTTTGATTGGCCTCTATCGCGCCGATCCCCGCCCCGACAAGGTCGACCTCGGCGTCGGCGTCTACAAGGATCGCGATGGCAAGACGCCGGTGATGCGCGCCGTGCGCGAAGCCGAGAAGCGATTGCTGCAGAGCCAGGATACCAAGACCTATCTCGGCCTTGCCGGCGATACCGGCTTCAACACGGCGATGGCGAGGCTGGTCTTTGGCCCTGCGGCCGAGCTTACACGCATCCGTGCGGCGCAGGCGCCCGGCGGCTCAGGCGCGCTGCGGCTGGTGGCTGAGCTGCTCAAGAGGACGCGATCGGACGCGACAATCTGGCTGTCGGACCCGACATGGCCGAACCACATGCCGGTGATGCGCGCCGCCGGCTTGCAGATACGTGAATATCCCTATTTCGACGCTGCCTCAGGTGCTGTTCGCTTCGCCGACATGATGAGCGCGCTGGCGACCGCCAAGAGCGGCGACGTAGTGCTGCTGCATGGTTGCTGCCACAATCCGACAGGCGCCAATCTGGACATCGCGCAGTGGGCTGAAATAGCCGACCTTGTCGTCGAGCGCGGCCTGCTGCCGTTTGTCGACATTGCTTATCAGGGCTTTGGCGAAGGCCTGGACGCAGACGCCGCCGGCTTGCGCCTGCTGGCTGAAAAAGTTTCGGAGATGGTCGTTGCCTCGAGCTGCTCGAAAAACTTTGCCGTGTATCGCGACCGTGTCGGCGCGGCGATGATCCTGGCTAAAGACGGCGCGCAGGCGGATGTGGCAATGAGCCAGATGCTGTCGGCGGCGCGCGCCATGTACTCGATGCCGCCGGACCATGGCGCGGCCGCGGTGCGCACTGTGCTTGAAGACGCCACGCTGCGCGCCGACTGGGAAGCGGAGCTAGAGGAGATGCGCCTGCGCATGCTGCGGCTTCGGGTGCAGTTCGCCGAAGCGCTGCGGCGGCAGTCCAATTCCGATCGCTTCGATTTCGTCGCCAGCCATCGCGGCATGTTTTCCCGGCTTGGCCTGTCCGAAGCGCAGGTCGAGCGGCTGCGCGCCGAGCACGGCGTCTATATGGTCGGTGACAGCCGCATCAATGTCGCCGGCCTGCCGGAAGACGGTATGGACGCGCTCGCCAAGGCGATCGTCTCCGTGCTCGACTGAGGCGTTGAGCAGCGCTGTGGACAATCGCCCCTCGCCGTCCGACGCCGTTGGCTACACGGTCGGACGCAGGCTAGCATCCGGCCGATGAAACCCTCCAAGGACATTTCCCGGCTGATTGAGATCATGGCGGCGCTGCGGGCCCCGGAAACCGGCTGTCCGTGGGACATCGAGCAGGATTTCTCGACCATCGCGCCTTACACGATCGAGGAAGCCTACGAGGTGGCGGACGCCATCGCGCGCGGCGACCTGGACGATCTGCGCGACGAGCTCGGCGACCTTCTGCTGCAGGTCGTCTACCACGCGCAGATTGCCGAGGAGGCTGGTGAATTCGCTTTTGGCGACGTGGTCCAGGCCATCACCACGAAAATGATCCGCCGCCACCCGCATGTCTTCGGCGATGAGAAGGCGCGCAGCGCCGGCATGGCCAAGGGTATGTGGGAAAAGATCAAGGCCGAGGAGAAGGCTGAGAAACGCAGCGCCCGCCTCGCCCGCGGGCACGATCCGGAGGATCACGGCAAGGGTTTTCTGGACAGCGTGCCGGTCGCCCTGCCCGCTTTGACCCGGGCGCTCAAGCTGCAGGAGAAAGCTGCCCGCGTCGGCTTCGACTGGAGCGAGGCCACGCCGATCCTCGACAAGATAGAGGAAGAGATCGGCGAGTTGCGCGAGGCCCTTGCCAAGGGCGATACGGCTTCGATCAAGGACGAGTTCGGCGACATGCTGTTTGCCGTCGTCAATCTCGGGCGTCATCTCAAGGTCGATTCCGAAGCGGCGCTCAGCGGCACCAACGAGAAATTCCGGTCGCGGTTCCACTACGTCGAGCAAGCGCTGGAAGCGTCCGGAAACACGCTGGAAAAGGCCTCGCTCGACGAGATGGAGGCGTTTTGGCAGCAAGCCAAGAGCGCGAAGTAACAGCGACTATCCGTTGTTTTTACGGTGCAATCGGCTTTCTATCTCTTCATGCGCGCTTTGCGTCGCCTTGAGCGCGACGGTCACGCCGCCATCTTCATTGTCGGTGCGCGAGACGACGTCGCCATTGCGGTAGAGCCAGTCGACGAGCCCGAGCTGCTCAGGCTTGAGCGTGATGGTCAGCGTTTCCAGTTCGCCTGAAACTCTTGTCTCAATGATCGCCTTCAGCACATCGATGCCCTCGCCGGTGGCGGCCGATATGGCAATCGGCGGCGTCTTGTCGCCATCGGCGCCATCGGCAAGAAGCCGAGCCCGGTTGCCTTCGTCGAGCAGGTCGATCTTGTTCCACACTTCGATGACGCGCTTGCTGTCGCCGGCATCGACGCCGAGATCGGCAAGGATCCGCTCGACATCCTCGGCCTGGGCGGCCGTGTCGGGGTCCGAAATATCGCGCAGATGGATGACGAGATCGGCCTCGACCACCTCTTCCAGCGTGGCCCGGAAGGCCGCGATCAGATGCGTCGGCAGGTCCGAAATGAAACCGACCGTGTCCGAAAGGATGACCGGCGTGCCGTGCGGCAGCCGCACCCGACGCAGTGTCGGGTCGAGCGTGGCAAACAACATGTCCTCGGCCAGCACCCCTGCTCCGGTCAGTTTGTTGAACAGCGTCGACTTGCCGGCATTGGTGTAGCCGACGATCGCCACCACCGGGAAAGGCACCTTCTTGCGCTTGGCGCGGTGCAGGTCACGGGTGCGCCGCACTGTTTCCAGCTCGAGCTTCAGCTTCTTGATCTTGTCCTGCAGGGCGCGGCGATCCGATTCGATCTGCGTTTCGCCAGGGCCGCCGAGAAAGCCAGCGCCGCCGCGCTGGCGCTCGAGGTGAGTCCAGCTTCGCACGAGTCGGCCCTTCTGATAGTTGAGGTGCGCAAGATCAACCTGCAGCGTGCCTTCCTTGGTCCGCGCGCGCTCGCCGAAAATCTCCAGGATCAGCCCGGTGCGATCCAGCACTTTGGCGTTCAACTCTTTTTCCAGATTGCGCTGCTGCACCGGCGTCAGCGGATGGTCGACAATGACCAGTTCGGCATGGCCCTGTTTGACGATCTCGGCGAACTCCGCGACCTTGCCGCTGCCGAGCAAGGTCGCCGGGCGCGGATCGTTGACGGTCACCACCGCGGTATGGATCGGGTCGAGGTCAATGGCTTGGGCAAGGCCAACCGCCTCGTTGTGGCGGGCCTCGGCGGAACGCGTCAAGCGCGGACGATTCGTGTCTTCGTCGCTGCGCGGCTGGCGGGTAAGCACAGGCACGATGACCACAGCCCGGGTCGGGCCTTCGGCTTCCGTCCCCGGCTGATATGCTGATTTTTCGCGAACGCTGCGGTCCGCGTCTTTCTTACGTGCCAATCAGGCGCCCTGGCTTTCCTCACCATCGAACATCTGAACCGGCTGGCTCGGCATGATCGTGGAAATGGCGTGCTTGTAGACGAGCTGGGAATGGCCGTCTCGACGCAGCAGAACACAGAAATTGTCGAACGAAGTGACCACACCGGTCAGCTTCACGCCGTTGATGAGAAAGATGGTGAGTGGGTTTTTGCTTTTGCGAACTGAATTCAGGAACAGGTCCTGAAGATTTTGCGATCGTTCCGCCATTGTTCTTGTCTTTCGCCGATCCCCTTCGGTTTGCAAGCCAATGCGCCAAATTACCCGGCACGTGTCAAGCACGCAAACACCATCTTGCCGTCAATAACGACAAGCAGAACGAGATATATTGATGTTCATTCCACCTGTGCGGTTATCAGGCTGGACTTTTTTCCGCAACGTCAAAAAAGGCTTGCCGCAAGGAAAGTGTTATCGAGCCCGGATGGCCGTTGGCGACGGGAGCACCGTCGATCGCCACGATCGGCATGGCGATCGTGGTCGCGGAGCTGATGAAAACCTCACGCGCGGCTTTGGCTTCGGCGACCGAAAAGCCCCGCTCCTCGATCTTCAGGCCGAGCTTGGCGGCCACCTCGAACAGCGTGGTGCGGGTGATGCCGCGCAGGATGCCGTGCTCGGCCGGACGCGTCACCAGCACGCCATCCCTGGTGATGATCCAGGCATTCGACGATCCACCTTCCTTGACGCTGCCGTCGGCATCGACGAACCAGGCCTCCTG